>JBFGZI010000014.1:0-17607 GCA_041586855.1 Oceanisphaera sp.
CCTTCGTACCAGCGGCTGCGCACCAGGAAAAAGCCCTGGGTGCCGGCGGCGAAGATCAGCATGGCGGCGGTGGAAATCACGAAGATGAGCACACCATGCCAGAAGCTCACGTCAATCAGCAGCAGATCCGTGTTGAAGATGAACAGGAAGGGCAGGGCGGCGGTGCGCAGGCTGTAGTAGAAGGCGGTGACGCCAGTCTTGATCGGATCGCCCTTGGACACGGCGGCCGCGGCAAACGAAGCCAGCCCCACCGGTGGGGTTACATCGGCCATGATGCCAAAGTAGAACACGAACAGATGCACCGCTATCAGGGGCACTATCAGGCCGTTCTGCTGGCCCAGGGTCACCACCACCGGCGCCAGCAGGCTGGACACCACTATGTAGTTGGCGGTAGTCGGCAGGCCCATGCCCAGGATCAGGCTGAATACGGCGATGAACATCAGCATCAGCAGCAGGTTGCCCATCGACAGCAGCTCGACCAGATCGGCCAGCACCAGCCCGACCCCGGTCTGTGACACGGCACCCACGATAAGGCCAGCAGCAGCGGTCGCGATGCCGATGCCTATCATGTTGCGGGCGCCGGCCAGCAGGCCTTCGCGCAGATCGATGAGGCCGTCCATGAAGTTACCGTGCTCGTGCAGGCCGTCGGTGCGCATCCAACTCAGCAGCGGGCGTTGAGTCAGCAGTATGACCACCAGCATCATGCTGCCCCAGAAGGCGGACAACCCGGGCGACAGGCGTTCGACCATCAGACACCAGACCAGCACCACCACGGGCAACAGAAAGTGCAGGCCGGATAGCAGGACGGCCCGGGTTTGCGGCAGGGCATCGAGCGGCGCGCTGGGATCTTCCGGCTCGAGCGGGGCGACGCTGGCGGCAATTTTCAGCAGGCCCAGATAGGCCAGCGCCAGCAGCACGCCGACGCCTTCCAGCACATAGTCGCCCAGCACGGGTTTGAGCCAGCCCAGGCCATAGTAGACGGCCAGTGACAGGCCGCTGATCAGCGCCGCGCCGAAGGCAAAGCCGGTCAGGCGGCGCAGCCAGGGTTTGGGCTGGTGGCCGCCGATAGGCTGCAGACCGAGCTTGAGCGACTCCAGATGCACTATGTACAGCAGGGCGATATAGGAGATGGCCGCCGGAAGAAAGGCATGTTTGATGATCTCGACATAGGGCATGCCGATGTACTCGACCATCAGAAAGGCCGCCGCGCCCATGACGGGAGGCATGATCTGGCCGTTCACCGAAGAGGCAACCTCTACCGCGCCGGCCTTTTCGGCGGAGAAGCCGGTGCGCTTCATCATGGGGATGGTGAAGGTGCCTGTGGTCACCACGTTGGCGATGGAGGAGCCGGAGATCATCCCGGTCAACCCGGAGGCGACCACGGCCGCCTTGGCCGGGCCGCCACGCAAATGGCCGAGCAGGCTGAACGCCAGCTGAATGAAGTAATGGCCGGCACCGGCGCGCTCGAGCAGGGCACCGAACAGCACGAACAAAAACACGAAGCTGGTGGACACGCCGAGAGCGATGCCGAACACCCCTTCGGTGGTGATCCACTGATGGTTGGCCAGGGCGCTGAAGCTGACCCCGCGATGGGCCAGCAGGTTCGGCATATAAGGGCCGGCCAGGCTGTAGGCGAGAAAGACCAGGGCGATGATCGCCAGCGGCGGGCCCAGTGCCCGGCGGGTTGCCTCGAGCAGCAGTATCATACCGACACAGGCGGTGGCCAGATCGGCCGTCGTCAGGTTACCGGGGCGCTGAGACAGCTCCTGGTAGAAGATGAACAGATAGGCGGCAGAAGCGGCGGCGACCAGACCCAGGACAATGTCGAGCAGCGGCACCCGGTGACGTGGCGATTTACTGAAGGCAGGAAAAACCAGAAAGGCCAGCAGCAAGGCAAAGGCGAGGTGAATAGAGCGTGTTTCTGTATTGTTGAGTACGCCGATACCAAAGATGAAGGGTAACGGCGAGGCGATCCAGAGCTGGAACAGTGACCAGAACAGGGCCAGTCCGGCGATCACCCTGGCCATGATGCCGTCCGGTGAGCGCGCGCCGACATCCTGGGCGATCAACTCCTCTGCGGACAATTGTTTTTCTGACATAGGAGGATACCTATCTTGGTTGTGCAACAGAAAGGAGAAAACCTCTCCCGCTGTGGCAGGAGAGGCTTGTGGCTAGATGTTACCTGTGTCAGGCAAAACGCCCGTTGGTAGGTATATCACGGTTTACAGAGTCGCTGGCTGGCGGTTACAGCCAGCCTTTTTCCTTGTAGAAACGCTCGGCACCTTCATGCAGCGGCGCCGTAATGCCGGCACTGATCATGTCTTCTGCCTTGAGCTCGGCAAAGGCGGGGTGCAGACGCTTGAAGCGCTCCAGGTTGTCGAACACAGACTTGACCAGTTGATAGACCACGTCCGGATCGGCTTGTTCTGTGGTGGCCAGCACTGCCTTGCCACCGATGGAGGGAATTGGCTGGTCAACACCCGGATAGAGGCCGGCGGGAATGTTGGCGCGGGTGAAGTAGCTGGCTTTTTCCAGCAACTTGTCGACCCCGGCGCCTTCAACCGGGATCAGCTTGGCATCGGCCGTGGTCAGCGCTTCCTGAATGGCGCCGCTGGGGTGGCCCACCATATAGGTGATGGCATCCAGGTTGTTGTCGCCGAGGGCGGCGGCCATTTCTGCCGGTTTCAGCTCGGCGGCAAGTGAGAAGCTGCCTTTGTTCCAGCCGCTGGTCTGCATTAACTCATCGAAGGTATCGCGGCTACCGGAGCCGGGTACGCCGATATTGACCCGTTTGCCCTTGAGATCTTCGAAGCCATTGATGTTGCTGTCGTTACGCACCACTACGGTGAGTATCTCGCTTTGCAGAGAGAAGACGGCGCGCAGATTTTCTACCGGCTTCTTGTCGAAGGGGGCCTGACCTTCCAGCGCCTTGAACTGGTGATCGGACTGGATAAAGGCGAAGTCGTAGTCGCCGTTTTGCAGCGAGACGATATTGCCGACGCTACCCGCCGATGAGGGCGCATTACATTTTATGTCATGCTCTTCGGCGCCGCGGTTGAGAAAACGACATACCGATTGGCCGGCGGTGTAATAAACACCGGTCTGGCCGCCGGTACCAATGGTTACGTAGCGTGCTTCGGCACTCACCTGGGTGCTGAACAAGAGGGCGGTCACGGCGCCGGTAAAAAGCTTGATGACATTACGATTATGCATAACCATATTCATATCCTCGGGTTATTTTCCAATCATATGAGTAACATATTTACTCATATGAGGCCATGTACATCAGTCATGTTAATGTAATGTTTTCCTTTTGGCGAGCTAAACAGGGCTGATAACAATAGTGCCGATAAAAGTGTGAGAATCAATATAGCGTGAATAATACAGGCCAGTATAAAACTCAGGAGGCTAGGGTCTGTTGACCGTAGACCCAAGTTGCAGGCCTTCCAGAGAAATAGCCGTGGGCTCACTGTTAATCAGACTGGCCAGGGTATCGGCACTGCCACAGGCCAGGGTAAAGCCCAGACTGCCATGACCCAGATTCAACCACAGGTTCTTGATGCCGCTGGATCCCAGTAATGGTGTGCCCTCGGGGGTGGCGGGGCGCAGGCCGGCCCAGGCGGTGGCCGTTTGGTAATCCCCCGCATGTGGAAAGCAGGCCTGAGCCTGTTGGCGCAGCGAGGCAATTCGGCTGGCGTCGAGCTCGGTATTCCAGTCGCCGATATCCACCATGGCGGCAACACGTAATTGATTATCCAGGCGGGCGTAGACGACCTTACGGTCGTAGTCGGTAACATTGGTCTGCGGCACCGTGGCGTAATCGGTCACGGGCAGGGTCAGGCTGTAGCCCTTCAAGGGGTACAGCGGCAGCTTCAGTCCCAGTGGTCGTAACAGAGCGGCGCTGCCAATGCCGGCGGCAACCACCAGATGATCGACAGCAACATCGCCGTTCGGCAGAGACAGGGCGCGGATCTGCTCGCGTTCCAGGTGCAGTTTGTTGACGGCTTGCCCGGTATGCAGCCTGAAGCTGGCATGTCCGTGCAGGCGCTGCAGCAGCTGCCGGCAGAACTTGTAGCAATCTCCTACTTCGTCACCGGGCGAAAAAATACCGCCTTGCAGTTGCGACGCCAGACTGGCCAGTGCCGGCTCGGCCTCTATGCATTGCCGGCTATCCAGCAGCTGTTGCAGTGAGCCGGGGGCCATGCCTGCGGCGGCTTTTTTCAGGCTGGCGCCGTCACGATAAATGACCAGCTTGCCGTTGGCCCGCCAGGCGAAGTCATCCAGGCCATCGGCCTCTCGCCAGTCACGCAATACCGTCTGACTATGGAGCGCCAGCCGCAGCAGGTGGGCCCCATTGGACCGGTTGACACTGCGGCGGCAGGCCAGCAAGAAGCGCAGGCACCAGCGCCATTGATCCAGATTCATGCGAGGTTGAAAACGCAGAGGAGCATCCTTTTTCAACATCCAGCCCAGCGCCTGCAGTGGCACCCCCGCATCTGCCAGCGGTGACACGTAGCGATAGCTCAGCTGGCCGCCATTGGCGAAGCTGGTTTCCATGGCAACAGCCTCACGCTGCTCGAACAGCTCGACCTGGTGTCCTTTTTTTACCAATGCATAGGCGGTGGTCAAGCCGATGACCCCACCCCCGATAATCGCGATCCGCATGCCTGACTCCTTCGAAACTCAATCGCCTCAGCATAGGCGTTGCCACATTATTACCACTCGCATTATTACCACCACAAGGTGGTGATGCCCAACACCAGGAAAAGGAGGGCGCTGGCGCCGTGAATCCATCGCATGGGAATACGTTCGGCGCCTTTCTTGCCGAGCAACACCACAGGCACGTTGGCGGCCATCATGCCGAGGGTAGTGCCGGCCACCACCAGCCAGAAGTCGTCCACGAAACGGGCCGCCAGCAGCACGGTGGCGAGCTGGGTCTTGTCGCCCATCTCCGCCAGGAAGAACAGCACCAGGGTGGTGATAAAGGGCCCGTAGCGGCGGAGCTGTCCGTCTTCGTCGTCCAGCTTGTCCGGGATCAGCATCCAGACTGCCATGGCGAAGAAGGAGGCGGCCAGCAGATAGCGCAGCCAGTCCGGGCTCAGCCAGTGTTGTACCCAGACACCGACCCAGCCGGCGAGGCCGTGGTTGAGCAGGGTAGCGGCGAGAATACCGACAATAATGGGCAGGGGTTTTCTGAAACGACAGCTCAGCACCAGGGCGAGCAGTTGGGTTTTGTCACCGATTTCGGCGATGGCGACCGCCAGGGTCGAGGTAGTCAGGGCTTCCACTATAGGTACCAGGGGGACGGGGTGTGAACAACCAATGAGCAGGCCATGCCGCCCGTCCCCGGTATCGGCATCAGCCTGTCAAAGGTCTCGTCAAACCAGCGGTATCTCGACAAAGACAGTCGCGGGTCACGGCCACCATGGTGATGTTGCACCAATTATGTTGACGACCGTCTCGCCTGTCGGCGAGAGACTACTCCCCCTTGTGCAGGAGCGGATATTTTAGTGATTTGGGCGACAAGTTCAAGGCTGGTGCTTTAACTTCCTCACGCTTCACGCTTCACGCTTCACGCTTCACGCTTCACGCTTCACGCTTCACACCTCACAGCGAAGCCTTAACCGCCGACCTTTTTCACTTTCAGTCCGGCTTTGGCAAGCAGGGTGCTCACCTGCTCCAGCCGGTCGCCCTGAATTTCGATTACCCCTTTCTTCACCGCGCCGCCGGTGCCCAGCTGTTTTTTCAGCTGCTTGGCCAGGGTGCCGACCTGCTCGGTGGGCACGCCGTACACGCAGACAACGCCGGCGCCCTTGCGGCCCTTGGTTTCGCGGCGCAGGCGGACCACGCCATCATCGGGGAAGGGGCTGTCGGAGGAAGCCGCGGCATCGGCCTGTTTGGCCTGCCAGTCGGGATCTGTGCTGTATACCAGTTTGTTCATATTTTAGACTCGATGATCGGTGATAACGTCAGGCGCTGAACCGGCCGTTGACCAGGGTGGCGGTGACGTCCAGCTGCTTGTTCAGCACCACCAGATTGGCCACCTTGCCGGCGGCAATGGAGCCGAGATTGTGGTCGAGGCTCAGGGCCCGGGCCGGATAGAGGCTGGCCATGCGCAGCGCTTCTTCCAGCGGCAGCCCGACCCGCTCCACCAGGTTTTTGACCCCGGCTATCATGGTCAGCGCCGAGCCGCCGAGTGTACCATGCTGGTCCACACAGCGACCATCGCGCACCAGGACAGTGGTGCCGCAAAAGTCGAATTGAGTCAGCTCGGGGCCGGCACCGGCGGCGGCGGTGGCATCGGTCACCAGGCACAACCGCGGGCCCAGCACCCGGTGTGCCAGTCGCACATTGGCATCATGCACATGAAAACCGTCCACTATGATGCCGGCATAGATACTGTCGCTGTCGAACACGGCGCCGACGGCACCGGGCTCCCGGCCGTTGAGGGTCGGGGTCATGGCATTGTAAAGGTGGGTGGCAAAGCCGACACCGGCGTCAAAACCGGCCATGGCCTCGTCATAACTGGCGGCGGTATGGCCCATGGCCACCAGAATACCGGCCTCTTTCAGGCGGCGAATATGCGCCGGGCGGTTGCACTCGGGGGCCAGGGTGATCTTGGCGATCACCGCCGCATGGCGGCATAAAAAGTCCAGCATGGGCTCGTCCAGCGGCCGGATCTGCGCCGCCGGATGAATGCCCTTGCGCTTGAGGTTGGTGTAGGGGCCTTCCAGGTGCAGCCCCGGCACCCTATGTGGATGCCGGGCCATGTAGTCCCGGGTGACCCTGACCGCCTGCTGCATATCCTGGTCGGGGGAAGTGATCAGCGTCGGCAGAAAGCTGGTGGTGCCGGACTTCAGGTTGGCCCTGTACATGGTCTCCAGAGTGGCGCTGCTGATGTCGTCATTGAACATGACGCCGCCACAGCCGTTCAGCTGCAGGTCGATGAAGCCGGCGCTGAGCAGGGCGCCGTTCAGCGAGTGTCGGGGCATGCTCGCTCTCAATTCTGCCTCGGGAAGAATGGCGGTAATGCGGTCTTGTTCTATCACCACCGCCTGATGGTCGAGCAGTTGCTCGCCGTCAAACAGGGTGCAGTGAGTCAGGGCAAACATGGCTACGCTTACTCCGGGTGCACGAGTTCTTGCTGTGCAAACCCGGTCGGGGTGTCAGGCTTGAGCGCCGTGCCGGCGTCGGCGTCGCATACCACCAGGGAGCGTTCATGCAATTGCAGCGATGATATCGGCCACAGCGGGCTGATATCGCCCTCCACTGCCGCCTGCAGGGCCTGCGCCTTGTGCTGGCCGGTCACCAGTATCATGACTTCTTCCGCCTCCAGCAGGGTACCCAGGCCGATGGTCAGCGCCCGGGTTGGCACCTGAGCCGGGTCATGGTCGAAAAAGCGGGCATTATCCTGCCGGGTAGCGTCAGTCAGGGTACTGATGTGGGTACGAGAATCGAACGGTGACATGGGTTCATTGAAGGCGATATGACCGTTGCTGCCCACCCCGCCCATAAACAGATGAATGGGACCATAGCGATGGATAGCGGCTTCATAACGGCGACATTCGGCCTCCAGATCGGTGGCCTGGCCGTCCGGAATATGGATGTGCTCGGGGTCAATATCCAGATACCGGAACAGATTCTGGTACATAAAGTAATGATAGCTTTGCGGATGTTCTGGCGGTAAGCCGACGTATTCGTCCATATTGAAGGTAACCACATGACGAAAACTGAGCTTTCCCGCCTGATACAGGGAGATCAGTTCACGGTAGGTGGCCAGTGGCGTGCTGCCGGTGGGCAGACCCAGTACAAAGGGGCGATTGGCGCTGGGCGCGAAGGCATTGATGCGGTCGGCAATATAATGTGCGGCCCAGCGGCTGACCTGAGCGGCGCTGGCAAGAGAAATTAAACGCATGGCTGGCTTCTTGGAGTGATGTACCGAAAGCCTATCATATTTTTACAGGGCGGGATAAGTGACTCCGGGGCGCCGACAACCCGATGCTCACGCCGGTCGCGGCAGATGCAAAATATCAGGTCGGCACTCGCCATATTGCATAAGGAGAGCAGCCGTGAATGTGCTGGGATATTTACAAAAACTGGGCAAGGCGTTGATGTTACCCATAGCGACTCTGCCGGTGGCGGCCCTGCTGTTGCGTTTGGGGCAGCCGGATTTGCTGGGTATCGTCTTTATTGCCGAGGCGGGGGCAGCCATCTTCAATCAATTGCCGCTGCTGTTTGGTCTGGGCATAGCGGTGGGCCTGGCTCAAAACGACGCCGGTGCCGCCGCCCTGGCCGGCGCCGTCGGTTATTTTGTGCTGACCGGTGCCGCCAAGGCCATTAACAGCGATATCGACATGTCTTTCTTCGGCGGCATCATCGCCGGCATCATCGCCGGCCACAGCTATAACCGCTTTCATCGGGTGCGGCTGCCGGATTATCTGGCCTTCTTCGGTGGCAAGCGGCTGGTGCCGATTATGACCGGGCTCTTTGCATTGCTGGCGGCCTTTATTGCCGGCTTTGTCTGGCCCTTCCTCCAGCAGGGTATCGACAGTTTCGGCGCGGCCATCTCCACCTCGGGGGCGCTTGGCCAGTTCTTTTATGGCGTGCTCAACCGTGGGCTGATTCCGGTTGGCCTGCACCATGTGCTGAATTCCCTGTTCTGGTTCGGTCTGGGAGACTGCCTCATGCTGAGCTTTGAAGCGGCGGACAAGCTGCAACAGTTGTGTCTGGATCCTGCGCTGGTTGGCACCCTGGCGGTGGGCGGTCCCGTGCCCGGTGTGGACGGTGGTGTGATCAAGGAGCTGGCCACCGAGGCGACCCGGGGCGATTTGCATCGCTTCTTTGCCGGCGATCCGACTGCCGGGGTCTTTATGGCCGGGTTTTATCCGGTGATGATGTTTGGCTTGCCGGCGGGGGCGCTGGCCATGGTATTGGCTGCGCCCAGGGGGAAACGCGCTCAGGTGGGCGGTTTGCTGCTGTCACTGGCGATGACATCCGTGCTGACCGGCATTACCGAGCCACTGGAGTTTTCTTTCATGTTCCTGGCTCCGCTGCTCTATGTGCTGCATGCGCTGCTGACCGGGCTGGCGCTGGTGGTGGCCAACCTGTTCGGGGTGCTGCACGGCTTTGGTTTTTCTGCAGGCCTGTTTGACCTGGTGCTGAACTGGGGGCTGGCTACTCGGCCCTGGACTCTGGTGGCCATCGGCCTGGCGTTTGCCATCCTCTACTTTTTCACTTTTTACTTCGCCATCCGTGTGTTTAATCTCAAGACGCCGGGGCGGGAGGACGCCCCCCGGCTTATTGCCGGTGACATGGCAGCCATCGAGCCGGGCGAGCTGGCGGCAGAATATCTGACGGCCCTGGGGGGGGCGGATAACCTGGAGCATATCGGCGCCTGCATCACCCGGCTGCGGTTGATCATCAAGGACCAAGGCCGGGTAGACGAAATCCGGCTGAGGGAACTGGGGGTGACAGCCGTGGTGAGGCTCGGCAAGCAGAACCTGCAACTGATCGTCGGCCCTCAGGCGGACATGCTGGCCGCCGGCATCAAGGTGCTGACTGAAACGGCTTGATACCGGAACGGCGGAATACAGGAGCATTTCAACGGGGCTGACGGTGGTTGGCCCCGTTTTTATTATTTCAGGGCATAAGCGAGACAAACCACTTGAAAAAAACAGTTTAAGTCGGCATATGCAAGCCGCAAAGTGTCTGCTAATTGCAATAATTCGGTGGCACTGACGGAAATGCAGCACTCAGAATTTTCAGGCTGTCAAGCGGGAGCAGGGCGTAGTACGAGACTCAAAATGTTATGCACAACGGGCCTGAGCCTTGTGCCGACAGGGTTAGGCATACTTATCCACCATTTCTGTGGATAAGGTTGTGGATTACCTATCCAAAACCGGTGAGAAGCCAGTCAGGGCAGGCTTCTCCGATAAGACGGCAAAAAATTAACCAAAAAATAAATTCTTTAAAAACAAATGCTTGAAAAAAGATATAACAAATCATCGCCCGATATCTGAACGATAGCAGCGACATTGGAGCAAAGATACAGAATGTGGGTTTTTTGAAAAAAGCGTGGGGCTTGTAGTGGATAAGTCAAGAAAGACAGAGCGAAATTTGGCTCCCCCTGCTGGACTCGAACCAGCGACATACGGATTAACAGTCCGGCGTTCTACCAACTGAACTAAGGGGGAATCTCGTGAAGAGGCCGCAGATAATACGCAGGCCGGTCAGTGGGGTCAAGGACAAAAAGGAAATTTTGACCCTTAAGGTAATAGAGGCAGTTTTTGCTTAAATTTACCGCTTCACAGGGGGTAAACTGGGTATCGAATCAAGAGGGGAGTGAGTAATGAGCAAAGATTTCCAACTGGTCAGCGAGTATCAGCCCGGAGGTGATCAGCCGACGGCGATTGCGCAACTGCTGGAGGGGATCGATGCCGGTCTGGCTCACCAGACCCTGCTGGGGGTCACCGGTTCGGGCAAGACCTTTACTGTGGCCAACGTCATTGCCGAGCTGAACCGGCCCACCATGATACTGGCGCCCAACAAGACCCTGGCCGCCCAGCTTTATGGCGAGATGAAGGAATTCTTTCCTCACAACTCGGTGGAGTACTTCGTTTCCTACTATGACTATTATCAGCCCGAGGCCTATGTGCCGACGACCGATACCTTTATCGAGAAAGATGCCTCCATCAACGATCATATCGAGCAGATGCGGCTGTCGGCTACCAAGGCGCTGATGGAGCGGCGGGACGTGATCATCGTCGCTTCTGTGTCGGCCATCTATGGTCTGGGCGATCCCCAGTCCTATCTGAGTATGATGCTGCACCTGCGCACCGGTGATGTGTTGAATCAGCGGGACATGCTGCGCCGGCTGGCGGAATTGCAATACAGCCGCAACGACGCCGGTTTTCAGCGCGGTACCTTCCGGGTGCGGGGGGAGGTGATCGATATCTTTCCGGCCGAGTCGGACAACCAGGCGGTGCGGGTCGAGCTGTTCGATGACGAAATCGAGCGCATCAGCCTGTTCGACCCCCTTACCGGAGGCGTGTCCAAAACGCTGGCGCGTTTTACTATCTATCCCAAGTCTCACTACGTGACCCCGCGAGAAAAGCTGCTCGGCGCCATCGAACATATCAAGGTGGAATTGCAGGCGCGCAAGGCACAGCTGTTGTCCTCCAATAAATTGCTGGAAGAGCAACGCATCAGCCAGCGCACCCAGTTCGATATCGAGATGATCCAGGAGCTGGGCTATTGTTCGGGCATCGAAAACTACTCCCGTTACCTGTCGGGCCGGGGCGAGGGTGAGCCACCGCCCACCCTGTTCGATTACCTGCCCGGCGACGGCTTGTTGATCATCGATGAATCCCACGTGACGGTGCCGCAGATCGGCGGTATGTACAAGGGCGACCGCTCGCGCAAGGAAACCCTGGTGGAATATGGTTTTCGTCTGCCCTCGGCGCTGGACAACCGGCCTCTGCGCTTCGAGGAATTCGAAAGTCTGATGCCGCAGACGGTATTTGTGTCCGCCACCCCCGGCCCCTATGAGCTGGACAAGTCCGGTGACGATGTGGCCGAGCAGGTGGTGCGGCCCACCGGTTTGCTCGACCCCGTACTGGAAGTGCGCCCTGTGGCGACCCAGGTGGATGATGTGTTGTCCGAGGCGCGGCTGCGTATAGCGCAAAACGAGCGGGTGCTGGTCACCACCCTGACCAAACGCATGGCTGAAGACTTGACCGAGTACCTGAACGATCACGGCCTGCGGGTGCGTTATCTGCATTCGGATATCGACACGGTAGAGCGGATGGAGATCATTCGGGATCTGCGGCTGGGCGAGTTCGACGTGCTGGTGGGCATCAACCTGCTGCGGGAAGGGCTGGACATGCCGGAAGTGTCTTTGGTCGCCATTCTGGATGCGGATAAGGAAGGCTTCCTGCGCTCCGAGCGGTCGCTTATTCAGACCATAGGTCGGGCCGCCCGTAACCTGAACGGCAAGGCCATTCTCTATGCCGACCGGGTGACCCGCTCCATGGCCGCCGCCATGAGTGAAACCGAACGCCGTCGGGAAGTGCAGCGCCAGTTCAACGAAGACAATGGCATAGTGCCCAGAGGACTGATCAAGGGCGTGACCGACGTGATGGATCTGGACGGCAGCCGCCGAATTGGCTCCAAGCGCGCCAAAGACAAGACACCGCTGCCGGAACACCTGCCCACCGCCAAGGAGCTGGACCGTCAAATCACCGAGCTGGAGAAAACCATGCTCGAGCACGCCCGCAACCTGGAATTCGAACAGGCCGCCGCCACCCGGGATCGCATCCACGAACTGCGTGAACAGCTGATCCGCAGCTGATGTCGGTAATCAGAGAAGCCCTGCATATATTCGGGCTTCTCTGATGCTGATAACATCATGTATCACACAGAAGCCCCGTTTTTCTGAACTTCTGTATTTGATTTATGAAGCTGTTTTGCCTTTTTCTTGTCTCTTACCCAAATCACGGTGCCATTTGTTTTCTTCATTTCGAAGAGATCAATGGCCATGAAAAGGTCACTGAGCTTTTTAAAACCGTAGTTACGTTGATCGAATGAGACATGATTTGATATGTGCGTTCCAATCGGACCGAGCATAGCCCAGCCATCCCCTTCTTCTACTGCCTCTATGGCTTGTCGTAACAGATTGATCAGCTTGGTATTACCTTTGATGCATTTGCTCTGTTTCTGAATAGGCTGCTCGGGTATTTCTATTTCTTCATCATCTATGTACAGAAAACGAGAACAGCTGTTTACGAAGGCCAATGGTGCCTTTCGCTCTCCAAAGCCGATGACGAATTTCCCGTCTGCAAGACAGCGAGTCACTAGGGGCGTGAAGTCGCAGTCTGAGGAAACAAGGCAGATGACATCGATGTCTTTAGTGTAAAGAACATCCATAACATCAATGACTAAGGCCATGTCCGTCGCATTTTTTCCTTTCGTTAAATCAAATTGCTGGATAGGCTGTATGGCATATTCATGTAATACCTCTTCCCATGATTTAAGATTCTGATTTTTCCAGTTTCCATATGCCTTCCTGATGTTAACAACTCCATAGCGAGCAAGTTCCGATAACACCTTGTCTATCTTCCTTGCCGGCGCGTTGTCAGCATCAATGAAGACAGCAATTTTTTCCTTATCTTTCATTAATGCCTCCGTGCGGAATAAGAATTTCCTCTTGATTAATATCTTTTTATTTCAAATTGAAATATAGCCTGACCCCGGGGTTTATGGGAATTTCAGTAGATTCCCCGTGCTCAGGGCTGTGTGGGTGCCTGATAAGCCTGGGTACCCCACAGCGGTACTGTGGACATGGAATGCTTGTAGCTGCCGCTGGTCTCCTTGGTGCTGTAGGCGATATACAGCAGGCTCTGGCTGCCCGGATCGTAGATGCGTCGTATCTTCAGACTTTTCAGGAAGATGCTCTTCGATTTCTTGAACACGATTTCGCCGCTCTTGGATGTGTCGATACCGGCGATCATGGCGGGGGTAATTTCGCCGGTCTGGCGGCAGCTGATCGACATGTCGGACGGGTCGGCCAGGTCCAGATCCGCCACTATGTTGGACATATGGCAGGTTACCCCTGGCACCGCCGGATCGGTCAGCACTTCTATCTTGATGTCCTTGGTGGTGAACAGGCCCAGGGACACATCGCCCACTTCATTGTTATCGCAGCCCAGCAGCAGGGCAGACAGGCAAAGCAGGGTTGCCGTTTTTTTGAACATGGCCAGGTTCCTTATTGAAAACATAGGGTTTTGAACAGTTCTTACCATAATCGGCCGGTACCGCCAAACCAAAACGCGCTTTTCTACCTGCCCGGTTCGCCGCTTGACTGATGCAACCGGAGGCGATAATCGGGCCGTATCCTGATGGAAACCAAAAGTGATATTTCATACCTGGCTTAATGTCCTGAAACTGATCCAGATCAGGGAAAGCGGCGATGTCCGGATCCGGCTATTCCCATATCTTGTATGTGAGTCTAGCATTAAGGCACAACATGTAGTGGTGGTGTCGAACAATGCTCAATGCCTTTGAACCCAGGGTGGTGCTACAGGAAGTGCCGGGTGAAGTCAGCCTGGCCTGGCTGGTAACGGGTTGTCCACTGGCGTGTCCCGGTTGTCACAGTCAGGACAGCTGGGATCCGGCGGCGGGGACTCTGTTAACACCCGAGCGACTGCAAGACTGGCTGACGCGCTATCAGGGGCTGCTCACCTGTGTGTTGTTTTTCGGTGGAGAATGGGATCGGGATGCCTTGCTGCCTCTGTTGCGGCTGGCACGGGAGCAGGGGCTGAAAACCTGCCTGTACAGCGGTCGGGACCGGGTCAGCCAGACCCTGATGGCCGAGCTGGACTACCTGAAAACCGGGGCCTGGGTGACGCACTTGGGCGGCCTTGACTCCAGACACAGCAACCAACAATTGATTTGCCTGCACAGTGGCGAATCCCTCAATCATCATTTTTGGAGACGTTCATGATAAACCTGCACCCTAACCAGCTCGAGGCCAAGATCGCCAGCTTCAATGCCTATCTGAATGCTGCCAATGCGGCGGATGGTTCCGTGATGGACCCCAATGCCAACGTTACCCAAAAAAACATCGCTACCGCCGAGGCAGAGCTGATGAAGGATTTTTTTGTGCAGGTAAACCGTGGCCTGGTGAAAAACAAGATAGCCGAGCTGTTTGACGAGGCGCTGGCGGCGGAGTATGAACGCCAGATTGAAGACCATGAGATTTATGTGCACGATGAGACCAGCCTCAAGCCCTACTGTGTATCGGTGACCATGTATCCTTTCCTGCTCGATGGGCTGACCCGGCTGGGCGGCGAAAGCAAAGCCCCTAGACACCTGGAGGCGTTCTGCGGCGCCTTCGTCAATATGGTGTTTGCCATCAGCTCCCAGTTCGCCGGGGCGGTGGCTACGGTCGAATTTCTCACCTATTTCGATCATTTTGCCCGCCGGGATTATGGCGATAATTACCTGACCGAGCATACCCATGCCATCAACAACCATCTGCAGCATGTGGTCTATGCCATCAATCAGCCGGCCGCCGCCCGTGGCTACCAGAGCGTGTTCTGGAACATTTCCCTGTTCGACCGGGACTATTTCAACACCATGTTCGAGTTCTTTGTGTTTCCCGACGGCAGCAAGGCCGATGCCGACTCGGTAAGCCGGCTGCAGGGGCATTTTCTTGAATGGTTCAACGAGGAGCGGCGCAAGGCGATTCTGACCTTTCCTGTTGTTACCGCGGCCATGCTCACCAAGGATGGTGCACCGGCCGATGATGCCTTTGCCGAGATGTGTGCCGAGCAGATGAGCCGGGGCAATAGCTTCTTCATCTACATGTCTGACACCCCCGACTCGCTGGCGTCCTGCTGCAGGCTGCGCAATGAGGTGACCGATCACACCTTCTCCTACACCCTGGGGGCGGGCGGTGTGGCCACCGGCTCCATCAACGTCATCACCCTGAATATGAACCGGCTGGAGCAGGACGGACGAGATTTGCTGGCCGAAATCGAGAAGATTCAGCGTTATCAGGTGGCCTACCGGAGCTTGATGGAGGACTTCCTGGCCAAAGGCATACTGACCGTGTATGAGGCCGGTTTTATCAGCCTGGACAAGCAGTTCCTGACCATTGGCATCAACGGCATGGTCGAGGCGGCGGAATACAGAGGCATACAGCCAAGTAATAACCCCGACTACCAGGCCTTTGTCAGTGAGCGGCTGAAGATTATCTATGATGCCAACCGTAAGGCGCGTCAGGAATACGGCTACATGTTCAATACCGAGTTTGTGCCAGCGGAAAACCTGGGGGTGAAAAACGCCAAGTGGGACAGGGCTGATGGTTATCAGGTGCCCCGTGACTGCTATAACTCCTACTTCTACGTGGTGGAAGACGAGGATGATACCCAGGTGCTCGACAAGTTCGTGCTGCATGGTCGTGAGTTGGTGCAATTCCTGGACGGTGGTTCGGCGCTGCACCTGAACCTGGACGAGCATCTGACCAGTGCCGGCTACCGACAATTGTACCGAATTGCCGCCTCCACCGGCTGCCACTATTTCACTGTCAACGTACGCAGCACCATCTGCAACGACTGCAGTCATATCAGCAAGCATACCGACTGGAGCTGTGGCGCTTGTGGTAGTGAAGACGTAGACCATGCTACCCGGGTAATCGGTTATCTGAAGCGGGTGTCGGCGTTCAGCGCCGGTCGCCGGGACGAGCATAGCCGCCGTTTCTACCACCGTTAACAACAGGGACTGGGGACTGGGGCTAAAAACCGGGATTTGGGACTGGGGACTGGTTGCCGGTTTTCCAGTCCCTAATCCCTAATCCCTAATCCCCGCCGTTACAGCCAGCCTTTGCGCTTGAAGAAATAATAGGTGCCGCAGGCCGACATCAGCATCATGACCAGCGACATGGGGTAGCCGTAATCAAAACCAAGCTCGGGCATGATCTCGAAGTTCATGCCATAGATGCTGGCGATCAGTGTCGGCGGCAGAAATACCACGGCGGCTACCGAGAAGATCTTGATCACCTTGCTCTGCTCCAGGCTGGTAAAGCCCATGGCGGCTTCCAGCTGAAAGTTGATCTTGTCGAACAGAAACTGGGTGTGGGGCAGCAGCGATTCGATGTCGTAGAGCATTTCGTCGATCCATTTGCGCTGCTCGTCGTTACCGCTCTGGCGCAGGGAGCGCTTGATGAAACGCAGCGCCCGCCGGGTATCGTACAGGGCCAGCCGGATATGGCCGTTGCCGTCTTCCTGCAGCATCAGATCCGACATGGTGGTGCGCAAGTCGCTGACGTGCAGTACCTGCTTGGCGGTGGCTTCCAGGGTTTTGTAGCCGTCTTCGATCAGGTCGGAAATATATTCGATTTTAAGCTGAAAAATTTCCAGCAGCAGATCGGGCGCGTCTTTCGCTTCCAGCCGGTCCTGACGCATGTAGTGGCGCAGCAGCCGCATCAGGCCGAGATCGTCTTCCCGAAAACTGATCAGCATGTCTTTGCGCAGGGTAAAGAGCACGTTGATGCCGTCGATTTCCTTGCCCATGCGCTGGGGAAACAGCGAATGAATGTGCAAGCCGTCCTTGTCCCGGTAAAAACGGGCCGAGGCCTCGATATCGTCAAGCTCGTCCAGCTCCGGCACTTCTTCCACGAACAGCTGCTTCATCCAGCGCTGTTCTTCTTCGTCCGGCTTGAGGATATCCAGCCACAGGGTGTTGGGAGGTAAGGCGTCCTCCAGGTTGAGTGGCTGAATGTCGAGGGATTTTCCATTCAGGGTATAGGCTGTGATCATAAAGCAGCGCTCCAACCAGTAAACAATGACTTGCACTATATAGAGGCATGCTGTGCTTGTCAGGCCGGGGAGCAGTTGGTTGCAGGCTTTTCGCCCATAGACTCAAGTAACACTGCTGATGTCTGCTCCTACAACCGTGGCGTCGGAATTATACCAATCTGTAAAACTAACTGATCTGTTTAGCTGCCCTGTAAAGGTCGAACGAAAGGTCTACTCCACCGACACGCTTCAAGTACGTCCATGTAACGCTCAGCACATGACGTCCGACCGCCATGGACGGCGGGAGTGC
>JBFGZI010000015.1:0-17389 GCA_041586855.1 Oceanisphaera sp.
ACCAGGTTACGCAGCTCCAGCAGGTTGTTGCTGACCCGGAAATTGGCGTAATACTCCTGAATTTCCTGCTGCAACAGATCGATGCGACGCTTGGCTCGTTCCAGTCGCTTGTCGGACCGGACTATGCCGACGTAGTCCCACATAAACAGCCGCAGCTCGTGCCAGTTGTGGTGGATCACCACTTCTTCGTCCGAGTCGTCTACCTTGCTTTCGTCCCACAGCGGCAATTTCGGCGGCTCCGGCGTGTGTGCCAGCTTGGTCAGCATGTCTTCACCGGCGGCGCGGGCAAAGACGATGCATTCCAGCAGGGAGTTGGAGGCCATGCGGTTGGCGCCGTGCAGGCCGGTGTAGGACACCTCGCCGATGGCGTAGAGCCCCTCGATATCGGTGCGTCCTTTCTGATCCACCATGACGCCGCCGCAGGTATAGTGGGCCGCAGGCACCACCGGCATCGGCTGTTGGGTGATGTCGATGCCGACCTTGAGGCAGCGTTCGTAAATGGTAGGGAAATGCTTGAGGATGAAGTCGGCCGGCCGGTGGCTGATGTCCAGATACATGCACTCGGCACCGAGGCGCTTCATTTCATGATCGATGGCGCGGGCCACTATGTCGCGCGGGGCCAGCTCGGTCCGCTCGTCATAATCGGGCATGAAACGACTGCCGTCGGGACGCTTGAGCAGGGCGCCTTCACCGCGTAGTGCTTCGCTCAGCAAAAAATTGTTGTCTGCCGGATGAAAAAGGCTGGTGGGGTGAAACTGATTGAATTCCATGTTGGCCACCCGGCAGCCAGCACGCCAGGCCATGGCGATGCCGTCACCGGAACTGACGTCCGGGTTTGAGGTGTACTGATACACCTTGGAGGCACCGCCGGTGGCCATGGCGATAAAGCGGGCCCGCACCGTTTCTACCCGTTCTTTATTGCGGTTCCAGACGTAGGCACCCAGCACCCGGTTGCCGGGCAGACCCAGCTTGGCGCTGGTGATTAAATCCAGCGCGTTGACCCGTTCCAGAATATGAATGTTAGGATGCAGTTGCACCTGTTCGTTCAGGGTCAGCTGTACCGCCCGGCCGGTGGCATCGGCGGCATGGAAGATGCGTCTGTGGCTATGGCCGCCTTCCCGGGTAAGGTGGTAGGAAGATTCTCCCGGGGCCGACTCTTCGGTGTCGAAGGGCACGCCCTGGCCGATCAGCCATTTAATGGCGTCGGGGGCCTGACGAGCGGTAAATTCCACCACGGCTTCATCACAGAGCCCGGCACCGGCAATCAGGGTATCGGCAACATGGGATTCAATACTGTCCGTCTCATCGAACACAGCGGCAATGCCACCTTGGGCGTAGAGGGTCGAGCCTTCGGCAAGCGGCCCCTTGCTGAGCACATGAACCCTGGCATGATCGGCCAGTTTCAGCGCCAGTGACAGGCCAGCGGCACCGCTGCCAATGATGAGTACGTCGCAGAGGTATTCAACGGGATCCTTCATAAAGTATCATTGGCCCAGTATGGATAATCTTTCTATGTTATCCCAAGCCGCCGGCAGGTGCAGCCGGAATCATCTTTCTCAAATGAGTTCAGAACTTTTGTCCGCATCCGCAGTCTATTAAGGTGCGCTTATTACGGGCCGGTGTAGCAACACACCGGGTTATTCGGAGGTTACGCGGCTCGCATGAGCGATAATTTAACAGACCAGCAACTGGTTGAACGGGTCCAGCGTGGCGATAAAAACGCGTACAACCTGCTGGTAAAAAAATATCAGTATAAAGTGGCGAACCTGGTGTCCCGATATGTGTCTAACCCAGGAGACGTACCGGATGTGACGCAAGAGGCCTTTATCAAGGCGTACCGGGCCTTGCCCGGGTTTCGCGGAGAAAGTGCCTTTTTTACCTGGCTGTACCGGATAGCGGTGAACACCGCCAAGAATTATCTGGTCGCCCAGCGACGTCGCCCTCCGGGCAGCGATGTTGACATTGAGGATGCAGAATATTACGACGGCGGCGAAGGGTTGAAAGATTCGGCGTCACCGGAACATCTCATGTTGTCGGAAGAGATCAGGCGGTCGGTATTCGAGACCATAGAGGCGCTTCCGGAAGATCTTAAAACGGCGATCACCTTACGCGAGCTGGAAGGGATGAGCTATGAAGATATTGCCAAGGTGATGGACTGTCCGGTCGGGACGGTTCGTTCCCGGATTTTCCGGGCACGCGAGGCTATCGACAAGCGGGTCCAGCCGTTACTTCAGGGTTGAACGGGGAATAACAGTTATGGCTAACGTTATGACGAGTAAAGAGCAGATTTCGGCACTGGTAGACGGAGAAATCCAGGACAAGGTATTGCTGGAGCAGCTGGGGGATGATCGCGAGCTGGCGGATACTTTTGGTCGTTATCACCTGTACGGTGATGCCTTGCGTAGCGAGCTGCCGAGTCATCTGCAGCTGGACATGGGTGACCGAATAGCGGCGGCCCTGGCCGACGAGCCGGCCATGATAGCGGCACCGGCGAAGCCGCAGGCAGAAGGCGCCAAGGACGCCAAGGTAGTACGGCCGCTGTTTGGCCGTATTTCTCCCATGTTGCGCCACATTGGCCAGTTTGCGGTGGCAGCCTCGGTATCGGCGGCGGTGATCGTCGGGGTGCAGCAATATGGCCAGGGGGAGCTGCAGTCTCCGGTGTTGAATACGGTACCCATGAACGGTGGCGCGGCCCCGGTCAGCCTGAATTATCAGATAGCACCGCGCGAGGGTTCGCAGGAACAAGCCTTGCTGGAACAACAGCGTCGTATTCAGGAGTTGTTGATGGATCACGAGTTGCAGCAACGACTGCGTCAGAACTGAAGGTAATTGCTCTTGAGAATAAAGGGCCTTAGCGCCGTTATCCTGATATTTGCGTGGACATGGTCGGGCATGGCCGCGGCCGAAAACGAGCCGGCAGAAGCCTTGTTGCAGCGCATGCAGCAGGCCTATCAGCAACTGAACTTCGAACTGACACTGGTTGAATCCGGTCAGGGGCAACTCGAACCTAAACGCCTGACCCGGGGCCATATCGATGGTCAGGCATTTACCCACCTTACTCACCTCAATGGCCGACCGCGTGAATTCGTGCAGCGTGACGATGAGACCAGCTTTTTCGATGCCAGCCACGGCGGTTATACCCTCAAGGGATCCAGCCTGCCCGGGCTCTTTCATCGTTTGCAGCTGATGCCACTGGCATCCGTGCTGACCCATTATGATGCGGTGATTGCCGGACGCAGTCGTGTACTGGGCCGGGTGGCTCAGGTGGTACGGCTGGCATCCAAAACCGGGGATTATTACGGCTATGTGCTGTGGCTGGATCAGGAAACCGGTTTATTGCTCAAGCTGGACACCCTGGATCAGGACGCCGGTGTAGTAGAGCAAAGCATGGGGGTCGCTCTGCGGATCAGCGAGGAGCCCAGTGTCCTGATCCAGGAGCTGACAAGCGCCGCCTTGCCGCCGGCCATGTCGGTGGCGGAAGTCTATCCGGCGCCGCAGCAACCCCTGCCCTGGCAAACCGGCTGGCTGCCCGAAGGATTCGAGTTGCGCTCCGAGGATAAACACAAACTGCCGGTCACGGAGCGACTGGTGGATTATCTGATGCTGTCCAATGGCCTGGTGGATGTGTCCGTGTATGTGGCCCAGGCTGACGGCAATGCCGAGCCACAGCAGCAGCTGGTGCGCCAGGGGGCAACCCACCTGGTCAGCCTGATCAGTCCGGCACGGGTCGAAATTACCGTGGTGGGGGCCATCCCCGCCGACACTGCCCGCCGGATAGCCGAGTCCATTGAACCCAGGATCACACCATGATTGAAGAGATTGCCACCGTGCTGGCAGTGCACGAGGGCGGGGTGGAAGTCGTCTGTTTCAGCAAGTCGGCCTGTGGTCAGTGCAAGCAAAACAGCAGCTGCGGCACTGGTCTGGTATCCAAGGCCCTGCCCGGGCGCGATCACCGTTTCATTATTGCTACCGACTTGCCGCTGGCGGTGGATCAGCAGGTACGTATCGGTATTCCCGAACAGAGTCTGATCACCAGCGCCCTGCTGGTTTACCTGCTGCCGCTGCTGCTGTTGCTGGGTGGCGCCGGGCTTGCCAGTGCCGGACTGGGACTGGGCGATGGCGGTACTCTGGCGGGGGCGGCCATCGGCGGTGTCTGTGGTTTTGTGCTGGCGTCCCGCTGTGCTAACAGCCCCGGCAGGATGCAGGCCGAGCCGGTCATCATAGGGCCGGTGATCCCGGTGGCCAATATCGACTAAGGATTGGCCACGGTAGTGCTAATCCAGTAGAATCCCGCTTTTGATTCTCGCTTTCAGACAACGGACTCCTTATCGCATCATGAAGCATATTCGTAACTTTTCCGTCATCGCTCATATAGACCACGGCAAGTCCACCCTGTCCGATCGTTTGATCCAGGTGTGTGGTGGCTTGTCTGATCGGGAAATGCAGCAGCAGGTTCTCGACTCCATGGATCTGGAGCGGGAGCGAGGCATTACCATCAAAGCCCAGAGTGTGACCCTGAACTACCAGGCCGACGACGGCGAACAGTATCAGCTGAACTTTATCGATACCCCGGGACACGTCGACTTCTCTTATGAAGTATCCCGCTCTCTTGCCGCCTGTGAAGGCGCCTTGCTGGTAGTGGATGCGGGTCAGGGCGTTGAGGCACAGACTCTGGCTAACTGTTACACCGCCCTGGACATGGACCTGGAAGTGGTGCCGGTACTGAACAAGATAGATCTGCCCCAGGCCGAGCCGGAGCGGGTAGCCGAAGAAATTGAAAACATCGTCGGTATCGATGCCATCGATGCGGTGCGTTGCTCGGCCAAGACCGGCCTGGGTGTGGATGCGGTGCTGGAAACCATAGTACGCCAGATACCACCGCCCGAGGGCAATCCGGAAGGGCCGTTGCAGGCGCTGATCATCGACTCCTGGTTCGACTCCTACCTGGGCGTGGTGTCGCTGGTGCGCATCAAGCACGGCAGCCTGAAGAAAAATGACAAGATCAAGGTGATGAGCACCGGACAGGTGTGGGGTGTGGACCGTATTGGTATTTTTACCCCCAAGCAGAAAGACACCGGTGGCCTGAACTGCGGTGAAGTAGGTTGGGTAGTGTGTGGTATCAAGGAAATCCACGGTGCGCCGGTAGGCGATACCCTGACCCACGCCAAACACGGTGCCGAAAAGGCGCTGCCCGGCTTCAAGAAGGTCAAGCCGCAGGTGTATGCGGGATTGTTCCCCATTTCCAGTGATGACTACGAAACCTTCCGCGATGCGCTGGACAAGCTGTCGCTGAATGACGCCTCCCTCTTCTACGAGCCGGAAACCTCCAACGCGCTGGGCTTCGGCTTCCGTTGTGGTTTCCTCGGCATGCTGCATATGGAAATCGTTCAGGAGCGGCTGGAGCGGGAATATAACCTGGACCTGATCACCACGGCGCCGACCGTGGTCTACGAGATCGTCAAGACTGATGGCAGCACCATTCATATCGACAGCCCGTCCAACCTGCCGGCCATCAACAACATCGAAGAGCTGCGCGAGCCCATCGCCGAGTGTAATATTCTGGTACCGCAGGAATATCTGGGTAATGTGATCACCCTCTGTATCGAGAAGCGGGGTGTACAGACCAACATGGTCTATCACGGCAACCAGGTTGCCCTGAGCTATGACATTCCGATGGCGGAAGTGGTGCTCGACTTCTTCGACCGTCTCAAGTCCTGTAGCCGGGGCTATGCCTCGCTGGATTACGGCTTCAAACGCTTCGAAGCCGCCGACATGGTGCGGCTGGATATCCTGATCAACGGTGACAGGATCGATGCACTGGCCATTATCACCCACAAGGAAAATGCCTTGTACCGGGGCCGCCAGCTGGTGGAAAAAATGCGCGAGCTGATCCCGCGTCAGATGTTTGATATCGCCATTCAGGCGTCTATCGGCAACCAGATTATTTCCCGCAGCACGGTCAAGGCCCTGCGCAAGGACGTAACCGCCAAGTGTTACGGCGGCGACGTCAGCCGCAAGAAGAAGCTGCTGGCCAAACAGAAAGAAGGCAAGAAGCGCATGAAATCCCTGGGGCGGGTCGATATTCCCCAGGATGCCTTCCTGGCCATTCTCCATGTTGGTAAGGACAAATAACCATGGCAAGTAACTTTGCCCTGATTCTGGTGCTGGTGACCCTGGTCACCGGCATCATCTGGGCCTGCGATAAATGGATGTGGGCGCCACAACGGGCCCGTAAGCTGGCAGCTGCCCAGCAGGCCCACGGCAACAAGGTAGATCTCAAGGCGCTGGCCAAGGCGGCTCCTGCTCCGGGCTGGATCGAGCAGGCCCGGTCTATCTTTCCGGTGATTGCCATCGTGCTGGTGTTGCGCTCTTTTATCTATGAACCGTTCCAGATCCCGTCCGGCTCCATGATGCCGACCCTGCTGGTGGGGGATTTCATCCTGGTGGAGAAGTTTGCCTACGGTCTGAAAGAACCGGTCGGCAATACCACCCTGATCCCGACCGGCAAGCCCGAGCGGGGCGATGTGGTGGTGTTCAAGTATCCGGAAGATACCCGCATCGATTACATCAAGCGGGTGATAGGTCTGCCGGGAGATCGCATCGTCTATCAGGACAAGCAGCTTTATATCAAGCCGGCCTGTGACGGTGACCGGTGCCCCGACTTTACGCCGGTGGCACTGGAATATGAACAAAGTGGAGAGTTTACCCAGATGGGCATTCCGCTCGAGCATTACCGCGAGCGTCTGACCGACGAGACCCACGACATACTGCGTAATCCCCTGTTACCCGACCGGGTGTCCATGTATTACCGTCAGCCGGGCACGGCGCGGAATGAATGGGTGGTGCCGGCCGGGCATTACTTCACCATGGGAGACAACAGAGACAACAGTACCGACAGCCGGTTCTGGGGTTTTGTGCCGGAAGAAAATCTGGTGGGCAAGGCGGTGGCTATCTGGATTAGCTTTGAGTTTGAACGTAACGCCGACAGCTGGTTGCCCTCCTGGGTGCCGAGCGATGTGCGTTTCAGCCGTATAGGCGCAATTCGTTAATGAAAAAACTGAATATTCTGCAAAAAAAACTGGGCCATACCTTCAACGATGAAAAAATGTTGATACGGGCCCTGACCCACAGAAGTGCCGGCGCTCGTCATAACGAGCGGCTGGAGTTTCTGGGCGATTCCCTGCTGAGCATGGTGATTGCCGATGCCCTGTTTCACCGTTTTCCCAAGGTGAACGAAGGCGATATGTCGCGTATGCGTGCCACCCTGGTGCGAGAAAAGACCCTGGCCGAACTGGCGCGGGAATTCGAGCTGGGCGACTATCTGATCCTGGGCCCGGGCGAGCTGAAAAGCGGCGGCTACCGGCGGGAGTCCATCCTGGCCGATGCGGTGGAAGCCTTGATCGGCGCCGTTTACCTGGATACGGATATCGAGCAGATGCGTACCATGCTGCTGTCCTGGTATGAAGACAGGCTCAATGACATACAGCCGGGCATCGATCAGAAAGATCCCAAGACCCGGCTGCAGGAACTGCTGCAGGGCAAACGCAAATCTCTGCCTACCTACACGGTAGTGGATGTGATCGGCGAAGCCCACAATCAGAAATTTACCGTGCATTGTCAGATAGATGGTGTACCTGAGCCGGTGGTGGGTATTGGTACCAGCCGTCGCAAGGCCGAGCAATCTGCCGCCGAACATGCCCTGGAAGTGCTGCTATGACAGATCAAGAACAAACCTATTGCGGCTTTATCGCCATCGTCGGCCGGCCCAATGTGGGCAAATCGACTCTGCTGAACCAGCTGCTGGGGCAGAAGGTCAGCATCACCTCGCGCAAGCCGCAGACCACGCGGCACCGCATCATGGGCATAGATACCGAGGGCGCCTATCAGGCTATCTATGTGGATACCCCGGGCCTGCACATCGAGGAGAAGCGTGCCATCAACCGTCTGATGAACCGGGCAGCAAGCAGCTCGCTGGGCGACGTGGAGATGGTGGTGTTCCTGGTGGAAGGCACCAAGTGGACCGACGACGACGAGATGGTGGTGAACAAGCTGCGCCGCATGGACTGTCCCGTGGTGCTGGCCATCAACAAGATCGACAACGTCGAGACCAAAGACGAGCTGCTGCCCCACATGCAGTGGTTGTCGCAGAAGATGGACTTCGCCGACATAGTGCCGATTTCTGCGGAGAAGGGCACCAATGTGGACACCATCGCCAGGCTGGCGCGTGCGCGCCTGAAGCCGTCCTTGCATTACTTTCCGGAAGACTACATCACCGACCGATCCTCCCGCTTCATGGCGGCGGAGATCATTCGCGAGAAGCTGATGCGCTTCATGGGCGAGGAGCTGCCCTATTCGGTGACGGTAGAAATTGAAGACTACAAGGTCAACGAGCAGGGCATAGTGCACATCAATGGCCTGATCCTGGTAGAGCGCAGCGGCCAGAAGCGCATGGTGATCGGCAACAAGGGCGAAAAGCTCAAGGTGATAGGTACCGAAGCGCGGCTGGATCTGGAACGACTGCTGGAGCAGAAGGTTTTTCTGGAGCTGTGGGTCAAGGTCAAATCCGGCTGGGCCGATGACGAGCGGGCCCTGCGCAGTCTGGGGTATGGTGACGACTGAGCATGGCGCACGCCGCCTTCGTCATTCATAGCCGGCCCTACCGGGAAACCAGCCAGCTGGTGGAGGTCTTCACCCGGGAACAGGGCCGCCAGAGTCTGGTGGCCAAAGGCAGTCGCCAGCCGCGCTCACCACTGAAAGGGCTGTTACAGCCCTTTGTGCCGTTAAGGCTCGGCTTTGCCGGCAAGGGCGAGCTGAAAAACCTGCACCATGCGGAGGCCACGGCCCCGGCCATTCGTCTGATGGGCACGGCCCTGTACAGCGGCCTCTACCTCAACGAACTGATCTACTACCTGCTGGAAGCACAGACCCCCTTCGACGAGGTGTTTGATGCCTATCACAATACGCTGACAAAACTGGCCAATGGCGAAGGAATTGAACCCTGTCTGCGCCATTTCGAGTTTTATATGTTAAACATACTGGGTTATGGCGTCGATTTTACCCAGGATGCCCTGAGCGGCGAGGCCATTCGCCCCGAAGCCTGGTATCGGTATCAGCCGGAGTCCGGCTTTATCGTTCTGGAGCAGGCCGAGCCCGGCGCCTATCCGGGTGAGCATCTTCATGCCCTGGCCGAGCTCGATTTGAGTCTGCCGGGGGTGCTGGCGTCTGCCAAGCGCTTCAGCCGGCAGGCGCTGGGGCCTTATCTCGGCGGCCGGGCCTTGCGCAGTCGAGCCCTGTTTATCAAAGGAAAGAGAGGAAGTCGCAGTGAGTGAATTGTATTTAGGCGTCAATATCGATCACATTGCCACCTTGCGTAACGCCAGGGGCACCAGTTACCCGGATCCGGTGCAGGCGGCAGCCCTGGCCGAACAGGCGGGTGCCGACGGTATTACCGTGCATCTGCGCGAAGACCGGCGTCATATCGTCGATCGGGACGTGGATATCCTGAGTCAGACCATTCAAACCCGAATGAATCTGGAAATGGCGGTCACCGACGAGATGCTGGATATCGCCTGTCGTATCAAGCCGGCCTTCGTCTGTCTGGTGCCGGAGAAGCGGGAAGAAGTCACTACCGAGGGCGGCCTGGATGTGGCCGGTCAGCTCGACAAGGTGGGTGCGGCGGTGGCGCGCCTGGCCGAAGCCGGCATCAAGGTGTCGTTGTTTATCGATGCGGATCGGGCGCAGATTGACGCTGTGATCGCCACCGGCGCACCCTATATCGAGATCCACACCGGTCATTACGCCGATGCACCCAGTGAGGCCGAGCGGTGCGCCGAGCTGAAACGCATCTCCGCTGCCGCCTCTTACGCCCACGATCTGGGTCTTAAGGTCAACGGCGGCCATGGCCTGCATTACCACAACGTCAAGCCGATCGCTGCCATCCCCGAGATGCTGGAGCTGAATATCGGCCATGCCATCATAGCCCGTGCCGCCTTCGACGGCCTGGAAAAGGCCATTCGCGACATGAAGCAGCTGATGCGCGAAGCCCGCCAGGGCGTTTAAGAAACCGGGATTCGGGACTAGGGAATGGGGATTTGAACGTCGCCGTCTGTAGGCCCGAATCTTCTAATCCTTAATCCTTAATCCCTAATCCCTAATCCCCAATTCCCAATCCCCGCCGCTACAAATAGAATTTTGCTTCTTCCCGTACCTGTCCCATCCGTTCTTCCAGCTCCAGCAGCTCGGGCTCCAGCTCGTCGACACCCTGCTTGTCCAGCAGGGCCTTTTCCAGCTGCGCCACCAGTGACTGTAACTGGGGGACGCCGCAATAGGCGGTGCCACCATGCAGCTTGTGCAGCGGCGGATAGAGGCGCTGTTCATCCAGCTCACCGGACAGGGCGGCACCCAGCAGGGGGGCAAATTCATCGAAGCTCTGCAACAGCAGCTCCAGCATTTCCCGGGCCAGGGGCTCCTTGCCTCCGGCCTGCTTCACCGCCAGCGACCAGTCGATCTGACCCGGCGGCTTGGGACGGTGGGAGAAGCGTTCGATGATGCGGGCCAGTATGGTCTCGTCTATTGGCTTGGCCAGATAATCATCCATACCCTGATGCATCAGTCGATCCCGCTCGCCCGCGATGGCATGGGCGGTGACGGCCACTATGGGAGTGCTGGCGTTGGGGCCATCCTGGGAGCGAATTTCGTGGGTGGCCTGAATGCCGTCCATCAGCGGCATCTGAATGTCCATGAAGATGATGTCGTAGCGATTGACCGTGGCCAGGTTGAGCGCCTCCTGGCCGTTGGAGCAGCTTTCCACCTGGCTGACCTGCTCGCTCAGCATGGCACTGATCAGTTTCAGGTTGGCCGGGTTGTCGTCTACCGCCAGTACCCGAAGAGGCTGCTTTTGCGAGGGCGGAGCCAGGGTGATCTGCAACATGGCCTCGGGCTCGGCCACCTCCTGTCCCATCAGAGCCTGAGCCAGCTTCTGGTAGTGTGCCGGTTTGCTCAGGCAGGTTTCGGCACCGGCGGCCAGCAGGGCGTCGGACAGGGTGGGGTCGGTGGAGCTGAGCAGCACCACTACCTTGTTGTCATGGGCCAGCTGCCGGTGAATAGCCTGTTCCATCTGGCTGGGCAGGGTGTTGGGGCCAAAGCCCAGCAGGGCGCAATCGATGACGACCCCCGGATAGGGTTCGTGCAGCACCTGCACCCCCCATTCCCGCAGCAGGGCGGTGGTGGCGCGGCGGCTGAAGTTGTCTTCTTCCAGATAAAGCACCGTCTTGTCACACAACTCGGCCAGCGGCAGGGGCTCGGCCAGCGGCAGCGAGGCCCGGCTCAGCTCCAGGGTGAAGCTGAACACGGAGCCCGAGCCCAGCTCGGAATAGAGCTCGATCTCGCCGGACATCTGGTGCACCAGTTTCTGGGTGATCACCAGGCCCAGCCCGGTACCGCCATAGCGGCGGGAAATGCTGGAGTCGGCCTGATTGAAGGCCTGGAACAGCTGACGGCGCTGACTGTCGGAAATACCAATGCCGGTATCCTGCACATGAATGCGCAGGGCCGTCCTGTCCGGCTGAGCGGCGGGGCGGGCATCGACCCGCACGTCCACGTTGCCCTGCTCGGTGAACTTGACCGCGTTGCCCACCAGGTTGGTCAGCACCTGCTGCAGCCGCAGCGGATCACCGATAACGGCGTCATGCACGGCCGCATCTACCCGCATCGACAGTTCCAGCCCCTTGTCGTGGGCGCTGGGGGCCAGCAGCGTCATCACTTCCTGCAGGGTGTCGCGCAGCGAGAACGGCAGTTGTTCCATCTTCAGTTTGCCGGCTTCCAGCTTGGAGAAGTCGAGAATGTCGTTGATGATACCGAGCAGATTTTGCGCCGAACGCTCTATGGTCTTGAGATAGTCGAGCTGATTGGAGGTCAGCCGGGTTTTCTGTAGCTGGCGGGCGAAACCGATGACCCCGTTGAGCGGGGTGCGTAGCTCGTGAGACATGTTGGCCAGAAACTCGGTTTTGACCCGGGCCGCTTCCTGAGCCCGTTTCTTGGCCATGTCCAGTTCGATATTCTGGATTTCGATCTGCTCCAGGGTTTCGCGCAGATCCGAGGTGGCCTGATCGATATTCTGCTGCATTTCGTCATGGTATTCGGACAGCGACTTGGCCATGGCATTGATGCCGTTCTTGAGCATCTCCATCTCGCCGGTGAATTCACCGTTGACCCGGGTGTCGAGCCGGCCTTCACGGATCTTGTACACGGCGCTGACCATGTCGGTGATCGGTTGGGACACGCCCTTGATCAGCCGAACGCCAAACAGGCCGCTGAGACTGACGCCGAGCAGCACCATCAAGCCGGCAAAGAAGCTGTCTCTATAATGTAACAGCATGGCCGAGTCGTTGGTCAGTTGCATGGCGATATAGCCGATGGGGATAGCGGACGCATCTTCCCAGGCGGTATCTGCGCGAATATGGTCGGTCAGCACGGGGGTGCGCAGAATGATGCCGTCCTCGTTGTTTTCCACCAGGGTCACCCGGGGCAGGGGCACCTGATCGGACAGGCGCATGGCATTGAAATCGCGATGGTAGTTTGAGGTGACCAGTAACCGACCTTGTGCATCGAACAGGGCAATGGATTTGACCAGGGGGCTGTTATTGCGGTGGATGGTGCTGAGCAGGCGATTGAGCGCCTCCCGGTTGCGGCTGGTCAGCGCCAGCTCACTGGCCAGGGCCAGTGGCTCTATCACGTTGACTCCCTGACGGATCAGCACTTCTTCCAGTTGCTGATAGCGGCTCACGGAAAAATAACCGGCCAGCAGGATACCGATGATAAGGGTGGGTATTATGGTGTAAGCCAGTATCCGGGCTCGCAGGCCGTATTTGGTCATAGTGGGCTAATGTGGGACAATGCGCGCATCAAATCAACAGACGCTTATGATGACATAGCCGGTTCGAGGGCTCCACGTTTTATGGTTCAGTTCTTCAAGGAAAACAAGACCAAAGCTCAGGCACAGCCGCCGCTGGAGGTGACCATTGTCGAGCTGAACGCTCAAGGGGTCGGTGTGGCCAGGTATCAGGGCAGGCCGCTGTTTGTGCCCGGAGCCCTCATGGGTGAGCGGGTGCGGGTGCGTTTGCTGGTGCAGAACAACAAGTACCAGACCGCCAGCCTGCTCAAGGTACTGACGCCTTCGGCCGAGCGGCAGAAGCCCTTCTGTCCCTACAGCGTCGATTGCGGCGGCTGTTCGCTGCAGCATATGCCGGTCACCGGCCAGCGCGCACTCAAGGCCCGTACCCTGGCCCGGTTGTTTGCCCGTCATGGCATCGACGAGCTGCCCGAGCTGGAATGGCTGCATGACGAGGTGGAGCAGGGCTATCGGCGGGTGGCGCGACTGGCGATTCGTCGCCAGGGCAAGGGCGTGTCGCTCGGGTTTCGCCGTGGCCAGTCTCACGAGCTGGTGGAAATAGAGCATTGTGGGGTGTTGCGCCCCGCCTTGTCCGGGTTGATAGCCCCCTTGCGGCAGCTGCTGAATCGACTGAAGGCGCTGAAACAGCTCGGGCATATCGAGCTCTATGATGCGGCCGAAGGGGTGGCCTTGTTACTGCGCCACACCGGGACCCTGCCGGCCCGGGATCTGGACCTGTTGCTGGCGTTTGCCCAGACGCGACATCTAGCCCTGTTTTTGCAGGACGATAGTGCGCGACGATCTTTACATGCTCCTTTTTCACTTTATTATCAGATAGATAATATCAAACTGGCTTTTACTCCCGGCGACTTTATCCAGATTAACGGCGCCCTCAACGAACAGATGGTACGGCTGGCGCAACGCTGGCTGGCGGCCGAGCCCGGCCAGCCGATACTGGATCTGTTCTGTGGTGTCGGCAACTTCTCGTTACCGCTGGCGGCAGTCGGACATCCGGTGATAGGGGTGGAAGGGGTGATGGAAATGGTGGAGCAGGCCCGGGGCAATGCAGAAGACAACGCCTTGCCGCTGGCGCAGTTTTATCGCGCCGATCTGGCCGCCGATTTCACCCGGGAGCCCTGGGCTAAACAGGGCTTCAATCGAGTGCTTTTGGATCCGGGCCGGGCCGGCGCCGAGCAGGTGATGCCCTATCTGCAGCAGTTGTCGCCCGAGCGGTTGCTTTATGTTTCCTGTAATCCGGTGACCCTGGCCAGGGACAGCCAGGCACTGTTGGCGGCGGGCTACCGGCTCAGTCGTCTCTGCCTGATTGATATGTTCCCCCATACGGTGCATTGCGAAGCGATGGCCTTGTTCGAACTCAGTTAAGGGATACTTATGGTTGCAGTGCGCGATACTCACCTTCAAACAAGCTTCAGCCTGACCGAGTGGGCGTCGGGCCTGCCGCTGGATGCCCATGAGCGGGAACAACTTAAAGCGGTGTATGAGTATTGCCTGGGGCTGAGTGTCCCGCCCGAGGCGCAGCAACGCCTGCAGGCCGAAGGGGTGGAGATGGTCGGGATCCTGCTTACCCTGAACATGGATCTGGACACCCTGAAGACGGCCTTGCTGTATCCCTTCCTCGAAAACGGCCATCTGAGCCCGGAGCGGATACGGGATGATTTTGGTGACACCATTGCCCGTCTGTTGCGAGGGGTGGCCGACATGGAAGCCATTCGCTCGCTGCAGCATGTACACGGTGACAAGTGCTCGGAAGTGCAGGTAGACAGGGTCCGCCGCATGCTGATGGCCATGGTCGAAGACGTGCGTGCCGTGGTGGTCAAGCTGGCCGAGCGCATTACCTGCCTGCGCGAGGTCAAGAGCGCCGACGAAGAAACCCGAGTGCTGGTGGCCAAGGAAATCGCCAACATCTATGCGCCGCTTGCCAACCGGCTGGGCATTGGCCAGCTCAAGTGGGAGCTGGAGGATCTGTCGTTCCGCTATCTGCATCCGGATACCTACAAGCGCATCGCCCGGCTGCTGCACGAAAAGCGACTGGCACGGGAAGCCTATATCGATGACTTCGTGGCGGGGCTCAGGACGGCATTGAAAGAGTCCGGTATAGACGCCGAAGTCTATGGCCGCCCCAAACATATCTACAGCATCTGGCGAAAGATGCAGAAGAAGAACCTGGACTTCGATGAGTTGTTCGATGTGCGGGCGGTGCGGGTGGTGACCCGGCACCTGCAGGACTGCTACGGCGCCCTGGGCGTGGTGCATACCCAATGGCGGCATATTCCCCGCGAGTTTGACGATTACGTCGCCAATCCCAAGCCCAACGGCTATCAGTCCATCCATACCGTGGTGTTCGGCCCCGAGGGCAAGACGGTCGAGATTCAGATCCGCACCGATCAGATGCATCAGGATGCAGAACTGGGCGTGGCCGCCCACTGGAAATACAAGGAAGGCGCAGGTGCCACCAAACCTAGCGGTTTCGAAGACAAGATAGCCTGGCTCAGAAAGCTGCTGGCCTGGCAGGAAGACATGGCCGAAAGCGGCTCCCTGGTGGACGAGTTGCGCAGCCAGGTGTTTGAAGACAGGGTCTATGTGTTTACCCCCAAGGGCGAAGTGGTCGATATGCCGCTGGGCGCCACGCCACTCGACTTTGCCTATTACATTCACAGCCAGGTCGGGCATCGCTGCATCGGCGCCAAGATCGACGGTCGCATAGTGCCCTTCACCTATCAGCTACAAACCGGCGATCAGGTGGAGATCATCACCCAGAAACAGCCCAATCCCAGCCGGGACTGGATGAATCCCCATCAGGGCTTTCTGCGTACCAGTCGGGCCCGCTCCAAGGTGGCCACCTGGTTCAAAAAACAGGACAGGGACAAGAACATCCTCGCCGGTCGAGAGTTACTGGACAAGGAGCTGGAACGACTGGGACTGACCTTCTCCCAGATCAACAAGGCGGCGCTGGAACGGTTCAACGTCACCCATCTCGACGATCTGCTTGCCGGTATCGGTGGTGGCGACTTGCGCATCAATCAGTTGCTCAACTACCTGCAGGGCCTGCACAAGAAGCCGACCGGTGAAGAGCAGGACGAAGCCGTATTGCGCCAGCTGGAGCTGAAAGCGGCGAGAAAGACGCCCGATGCCAAGGGCCAGGGACACATAGTGGTGCAGGGCGTGGGCAACCTGCTGACCAGCACCGCCCGCTGTTGTCAGCCGATACCCGGTGACGAGATCGTCGGCTATATCACCCAGGGCCGAGGCATTTCCATTCATCGGGCCGACTGCGAGCAGTTGAAGGAGCTGACGGTCCAGCATCCGGAACGGATGGTGGACGCGGTGTGGGGAGAGAACAGCTCCGGCGGTTATCACCTGACCCTACGGGTGGTGGCGAACGACAGATCCGGCCTGCTGCGGGATATCACCACCATACTGGCCAACGAAAAAATCAATGTGATGGGCGTCAACAGCCGCTCCAATCACAAGCAGCAGACGGCGACCATCGACATGGAGCTGGAAATTTACAATATCGACACCCTGAGCCGGACCCTGGCCAAGATAGGCCAGTTACCGGACATACTGGAAGCCAAACGGCTGTAAACAAAGCTGTGTGACATAGGAACCCTACTTGATGAAGCAGGAACATTACTCACTCGGCGACTTGCTGGCCATCATGGCGGCACTCAGGGATCCGGAAAACGGCTGCCCCTGGGATCTGAAGCAGGACTTCGCCAGCATAGTGCCGCACACCCTGGAAGAAGCCTATGAGGTGGCCGATATTATAGAGCGGGGCGGCCTGAACGAGCTGCCGGGCGAACTGGGGGATCTGCTGTTTCAGGTGGTGTTTTATTCCCGGTTGGGAGAAGAGCAGTCGCTGTTCAACTTCGGTGACGTGGTGCAGGCCATCAGCCACAAGCTGGTGCGTCGTCATCCCCATGTGTTCGGTAACGCCGAACTGGACAGTGAAGAGCAGGTCAAGGCCAACTGGGAGCAGACCAAGGCCGAGGAACGCCGCACCAGGGACGCCAGTGCCACCAGCGCGCTGGACGATATTCCCCGCAGCCTGCCGGCCCTGAGCCGGGCCAACAAGATTCAGAAACGCTGCTCGGCGGTCGGTTTCGACTGGCGCGAGCTGCCACCGGTAGTGGACAAGATCCACGAAGAACTGGACGAGGTGATGGCCGAGCTGAACCAGCCTGAACAGGACCCGGACCGGGTGGCCGATGAGCTGGGCGATCTGCTGTTCGCCTGCGTTAACCTGGTACGTCATCTCAGGCAGGATCCGGAGGTGGTGCTGCGCCGGGCCAACGACAAGTTCGAGCGGCGCTTTCGTGGCGTAGAGCAGGCGCTGCAGGCCGACGGCAAAGACAGCCGGGATTGCAGCCTGGAGGAGCTGGATGCTTACTGGCGGCAGATCAAGGCCGGCGAATAATCCGGCCGTAATCTTTGGGGGGCAGACCCTAATACTCCGTACAGAAGGATCGCCGACATTTA
>JBFGZI010000016.1:0-16785 GCA_041586855.1 Oceanisphaera sp.
CTACAGCGCCTATTACGGCTCTTTTCTCACCGGCTGGTTGATTGTCGACCGCCTGCGTTACCGTCACGGTGTACACAATATACAGGGTTTTCTGGTGGCTCGTTTCGGTCGGGTGGGCAGCGGCTGCTTCAACCTGTTGATTTCCTTGCGGCTGCTGACCGAGGTGTTCGCCAATCTGCTGGTGGTGGGCATGGTGTTCGGGGTGGCGGGCTCCGGCGCCTATACCGGCGCCATTCTGGCGGTGTCCGGGCTGACGCTGCTCTATTCCATGACCGGCGGCCTGCGGGCCTCGTTACGTACCGATGTGCTGCAAATGGGGCTGCTTATCGTCCTTATTGTGCTGCTGGTCGGCATGGCGCTACTGCACCCCTTGTTCGACTGGCAAAGCGTGCTGACCAGCAGCCCGGAATTAAACAGTCCGGGCTGGATACTGCTGCTGGTGGCCTTGTTGCAGGTATTGAGCTACCCGCTGCACGATCCCGTGATGATGGACAGAGGCTTTATCGCCGACCGGGACACCACCAAGCGCAGCTTTATGCATGCCTTCTGGCTGTCGGCGCTGCTGATCCTGGCCTTCGGCCTGCTCGGGGTATTTGCCGGTCTGCAAGGGGGAGAAGACAAGGATGTGCTGCTGACCCTGCAGCGGTTACTCGGCACCCCGGCCATGTTGTTGCTGGGGCTGGCGCTGGTGATCTCCGCCGCCTCCACCCTGGACTCGACCCTGTCCAGCGCGTCCAAGCTGCTGGTGGTAGACATGGGGCTGGGCCGCCCCTCTGCTGCTAGCGGCCGACTGGCCATGGCGCTGTTCGCCCTCGGTGGTCTGGTGCTGGTGTTTGTCGGCAGCCAGGATCTGTTTGATGCGGTGGCGGTCAGCGGTACCGCCTCGCTGGCGCTGACTCCGGTGATACTGTTCAGCATACTGGCCGGGCGCGAAGTGGCTCGCTGGAGCTTTGTGGCCAACTTTGCCGTGGCTCTGGCCGGCGCCGTGCTTTATTTTCTGGAGAAAGGCGGACGGCTCGACCTGATAGGCCCGCTGTTCGGTGTGGAGCACAGTTACAGCAAGCTGCTGGTGATCACCGTGGCGATTCTGCTCTCGGGTCTGCTGCTGTTTGCCCTGGGGCTCAAGCCGAGAACGTAGGAGCAGGGAGCATAGTTCCGGTATGGAACCCTGACTCGGAGCGGGGAGGGGGATTCTGTGATGCCGGTCTCTTGCCCGATGGCCGCCCCCCTGCTTTGGCTCCCCGTGGCAGCGGCATCCTGCTATGATCGACAGATGAATATTAAGGAGGGCGTTATGCGACTATTATTTGCCCTGCTTGGCAGTGTTTCGCTGGGCCTGGGGGTGCTGGGGGCGTTTTTGCCGGTGCTGCCCACCACGCCTTTCGTCTTGTTGTCGGCATTTCTGTTTGGCAAGTCGTCACCCCGGGTGCACGGCTGGCTGGTGAATCATCCCTGGTTTGGCGGCATGATCCGCGACTGGCAGGCTCATCGCGGCCTGCGCGCCCATGTACGGCGCCGGGCCCTGTGGATGATGGCGCTCAGCTTCGGTTTTTCCATTTATATCGTGCCCCTGTGGCAGGTCAAGGTGGGGTTGGCACTGACATTTGTGGCTCTGCTACTGTGGTTTTTACGCTTACCCCTGGTGCCCGAGCCCCCGGCGGTTGCATTGAAGCAGACTAGGCCCTAAGCTAGCCGCCATTCAACCTTATATGCCATGCCCGCGCCGTGTCCGGGCCTAACAAGGCTGCCTGTTTATTATGAAACAAGAAACCCTGAAACTGATTGCCGACAGCATCACCTCCATTTCCGATTACCCTAAAGAAGGCATCGTTTTTCGCGATATCACCAGTCTGGTGGAGAACGCCGAGGCGTTCAAGGCGAGCATCGATACCCTGGTGGAGCTGTATCGTCATTCCGGTATCACCAAGGTGCTGGGTACAGAAGCCCGCGGCTTTATCTTCGGCGCTCCGGTCGCGGCGGCCCTGGGGGTGGGTTTTATCCCGGCCCGTAAACCTTCCAAGTTGCCTCGTGAAATCATTGAAGTGTCTTATGATCTGGAATATGGTCAGGATAGGCTGCAAATACATGTGGATTCCATTGCGCCGGGCGAGAAGGTGCTGATCATCGACGATTTGCTGGCCACCGGCGGCACGGTGGAAGCGGCGGTCAAGCTGGTGCGCCGTTGTGGCGGTGAAGTGCAGGACGCGGCCTTTGTGATTTCCCTGCCGGCCCTGGGGGGGGTGCAGCGACTGAACAATATGGGCATCCGGGTGAACAGCCTGGTTCAGTTTGACGGTCATTAATCGACGATGAGCTATCAGGTTCTCGCAAGAAAATGGCGACCCCGGCGTTTTGCCGATGTGGTGGGTCAGCAACATGTGCTGACTGCGCTGGTCAACGCCCTGTCACAGGGGCGGCTGCATCATGCCTATCTGTTCAGCGGCACCCGGGGGGTAGGCAAGACCTCCATCGCCCGGCTGCTGGCCAAGGCGCTGAACTGTGACACCGGCATCACCTCCGAGCCTTGTGGCCAATGTGCCAGTTGTCTTGAAATAGAGCAGGGGCGCTTCATCGATCTGCTGGAGATTGATGCGGCCAGTCGCACCAAGGTGGAAGACACCCGTGAACTGCTGGACAACGTGCAGTATCAACCGGCCCGTGGGCGCTTCAAGGTGTATCTGATCGATGAAGTGCACATGCTCTCGCGTCACAGCTTCAATGCGCTGCTGAAAACCCTGGAAGAGCCGCCGCCGCACGTCAAGTTCCTGCTGGCCACCACGGATCCGCAGAAGCTGCCGATCACCATTCTGTCTCGTTGTCTGCAGTTCCACCTGAAGAGTCTGGATCCTGCGCTTATCGATGATCAGCTGCATCATATTCTGCAGCAAGAGCAGCTGTCGTTCGAACCCGAGGCGACCGCCGCCCTGGCGCGCGCCGCCGATGGCAGCCTGCGTGATGCCCTGAGCCTGACCGATCAGGCGCTGGCCTTCGGTAACGGTGAAGTCAGGCTGGAACTGGTCGAGTCTATGCTGGGCAACCTCAACCGCAGTCAGCTGCTGGCGCTGGTCGAGGCGATGCTGGCCGGGGATGGTGAGGCCTTGCTGGCGCGAGTGGCCCAGCTGGCTACCATGGGCCCGGATTACGATCAAATTCACAAGGAGCTGATTGGCTTCTGGCACCAGCTGGCCCTGGCCCAGGTGGTACCGGCGCCCCCGTCGCCTTATGCCGCCGAGCTCAATCGGCTGGCGCCGCTGGTGTCGGCCGAGCAAATACAGCTCTATTATCAGATTTGCCTGCAGGGCCGCAAAGACCTGCCTTTCGCCCCCGATGGCCGCTCGGCGCTGGAAATGACGCTGTTGCGTACCCTGGCATTTTACCCCGAGGCGCCGGTTGCCACGACCACCGGTGCTGCTGCCCCGCGCGTGGCTGTAGAGAACCCCGGAGCCACCGCCGCAAAAAAGCCTGAGCCGCCTGCATCCGACGTCGCGCCGCAAGACGCGATGGAAGATGATACGATGGCGGCCAGATTGTGGCAGGAGCAGGACGACATTCTGACCGAGGCGGGGCGCCTGGGTCATGCTTCACAGCCACAGGAGCAGCAAAAAGCTCCGAAGGCACCGGTGGTAGACGAAGCAGCCTTGCCTTCACCTATGCCTTCGCCGACGTCACCACCGGCGGTGTCGCACCCGGTAGCGCCTGCACCAGAGGCAAAAACAACGGCTGCAGAGCCTCCGGCGGAACGGCCACCAGCGCCCGTAGCTGCGGCGCCGGCACCGGAAGCCGCGGCTCCTCTGGTTTCAGCGCCTGTGCCTGCGGTCGATACCGTCATCGACGAGGCGGCGGCCGACGTCGCCCGAATTCGCCGCTTGTTGCAAACCCGTAACCGGTTGCGCAGCCAGAGTCCGGAGAAAACTAAAGGCCCGGAGAAAACCGCGGTCGAGCCAGACAAGCCCGCCGCCAGAGCCTTGTCTGCGGTGCCGCCGACCAGATCGGCGGCCCCTGTTACTCCGGCTCCAATGACTCCGGCTTCAGTCAAGCCTGCACCGGGCCAGGCTCAGCCGGATGGCTCGTGGCCGCCGGTGGCAGAGCAGGACGGCGACGGTTCTGACTCTCGGGCCATGACCGGGGCAGAAGAATTGCCGCCGCTCGACGCCTATGAGGACATGCCCTGGGATGACGAGGATACGCCGCCCTGGCAGGACGAACCGGTCGCTCCCCGGTCAACGGCGGCGCCAACAGTCAAGCCGGCGCCAACAGTCACGTCGACGCTACCAGTCAGTCGGTCGGCCGGACCATTAAATCAGCCGGCGGTAACCCCCGCCAAGGCCACCAGCACACCGAGCAAGCAGGAATCGACCTCTCCCAGGCCCGGCTCCTCCAGAATTAGGGCAACGGCGGCCCCGTCTCAACCTGGCCCCAAGCCCCTGAAGGCGGCGAGCCTGTTGCCCGAGGCTGAAGACGAGTGGACTCGTCTGGTGGCCGCGTTGCCGCTGGGTGGTCTGCTGCGGCAGCTGGCGATGCACAGCACCTTGGAGCGCGACGACACCCGATGGCGGCTCTGGTTGCGTCCGGCGCACCGTCATCTGCTGACCGACAAGACCCGCCAGGAGCTGGAGGCGGCCATCAACGGACAGCAGCCGGCGCCGGTCAGTGTGCAGGTAGAGATAGGCGAGCAGGGGGGAGAAACCCCGTTCGAGATCGAACAATTGCTGTATCAGGCGGCGACCGCACGCGCCAAAGATGAAATCGAGGCCGATGATGCGGTACAATTTTTCATATCGCGCTTCGCGGCGGTGCTCGACACCGACAGTATCGAGCCCATGGCGCTGTAGCGTCGGGTTTTATTCATCCATTAATCAAGAGTGAGCATGTATGTTTGGTAAAGGTGGAATGGGCAATATCATGAAGCAGGCCCAGCAGATGCAGGAAAAAATGCAGAAGCTGCAAGAAGAACTGGCCCAGCTGGAAGTTGTAGGCGAAGCCGGTGCCGGCCTGGTTAAAGTCACCATGGCGGGCAGCCACTCGGTACGCCGTGTCGAGCTGGACGAAAGCCTGCTGCAAGACGACAAGGAACTGCTTGAAGATCTGCTGGCCGCTGCGGTTAACGATGCCGTGCGCCGGGTAGAAGAGCAGAACAAGAGCCGCATGGGCGAACTGACCGGCGGCATGCAACTGCCCCCGGGCTTCAAAATGCCGTTTTAAGGTATAAATCACTTATATAACAAGGGCTTAACTGGCCCTTGTTTGTTTGGGGGGTCATATAGGGGGCATCCGTAGTTCGCCTTGACTCGACAACCCTAATCATGCCAGGTGCCGTAAAAGCAGTGTTTGAGCTCATGAACCAGGGTCTCGTAGTCGTTATGTACATAATGGACCTGGCAGAACTGACCTGACCATTTGGCGTAGCCCTTTAGCCTCCCCTTGCTCATCTTGGCCGGTTGGGGAATCTCGGGAACCTGTTCGAGCTTGTCATAATCGTCGTAGATATTCAGCGTGATCACATAAGAGTCAAGTGGCTGTGGGTGCTCCGGCCCCTCTGTTATCAGGCTGCTGCATCCGCCCATCGTGATGAATAAGTAACCACAAATCAGGGTTTTGCAGGTACAAATCGCCCCTCGACTCCTTTTGAGCCGATATATGATGTTGTGACACATAGATCGTCCTTGTCTGTTCTTATTGAACCTGTGCTTCCTTGCACTGGTTTCAGTGTGGCTGTCACGTTCTTCTTGCATTAAAAGTTTGACATAAACCACAGACAGATGTGGTCAATTATTAATCTATCTTTCGTCTGTTCTTTTTCTATTCGATGTTCTACGTGAGGGCTCTGTCGGGGAAGGGAAGGAAGGCGAAACGGGTAAATGGGGCCACCTGATGACAGCGAACCTGTGCAGGCCCACAGGTTTATATGCAGGATCCCGGGATTGTTGCGCAACAAACTTTCAAGTCTAGTTGTCGTCCGTTTTCTTGTGTAAAAAAAACGGACATGAATTATGGACGAACAGGGTTAATTATGAATCTATTTTTCGTCTGTTTTTTTTCGTTTGCATGTTCTATACAGGCGCGCCGGTATCTTACCCCTAGGCTCCGGTTAGTTAATATTGTTTAAGAGAGTACTGTCATGCGTTTTAGCCCCCTGTTGGATGAATTGATCAAGAGCCTGCAAGTGCTGCCTGGCGTGGGTCCCAAGTCGGCCCAGCGGATGGCCTTTGCCCTGCTGGAGCGTCAGCGCGCCGGTGGCCGTCGTCTGGCGCATGTGCTGGATCAGGCGTTGGAGAAGATTGGTCATTGCCGTCAGTGCCGTACCTTCACTGAAGAAGAGGTTTGTCCGCTCTGCGCCAACCCCAAGCGGGCCATCAGCGGTCAGCTCTGTATCGTCGAAAGCCCGGCCGATGTGGTGGCCATCGAACAGACCGGTCAGTATCAGGGACGTTATTTCGTGTTGATGGGGCACCTGTCGCCTCTCGACGGGGTAGGACCGGAAGAGCTGGGGCTGGATAATCTGGCCGATTGGCTGGCTGCCGAGTCATTTGAAGAACTGATCCTGGCCACCAACCCCACGGTGGAAGGGGAAGCGACCGCCTATTTCATTGCCGATATCGCGCGCAGCCATGGCGTCGGCGTCAGCCGTATCGCCCACGGCGTGCCCATCGGCGGTGAACTGGATCTGGTGGACGGCAACACCCTCAGCCACTCTTTTATGGGGCGCAAAACCTTCGCTGATTGATGTTGTTGTGAGGGGTGAGGCGAAAGGGGTGAGGTGATAAGTGAGACTCGCCCTCACTCCTCACGCTTTACCCCTCATGGTGTGCTGGGTGGGAAACAGATGAATGTCGTCCCAGCTCAGGCGTTGGTCCTGGCGTCTTTCCTGATAAACCCGGCCTTATAAAACCAGTCGGGCGAGCGTGACCGCACTTAGCCGGCTCAGTAGCCGGGCTGCGGCATCATACTGCTGTACCTCGGCTCTGGCTTCCACGATAAAGGCGCGCCGGATCTGATTGGCGCTATAGCCCTGCAAAAACAGCTGGCTCAGGGCGAGCTGCATGGGGCCCAGGCTGGGGTTGAAGGCGGCATTTTCCAGGTAACGGCCACGACAGATGTGACCATCATCCAGCAACAGGGCCACACCGGCACGGTTGTGGCTATAAGGGGCATAGCTGGCGTTGGCTTCGTCCAGAGCGGCCAGACAAGCCAGGTCTTGCGCCGTTTGTTGTTGACTGTTTTTCTGGCCAAGCGAGCCGGCCGGGCTGTTGAGCATGCCGCAGGACTGACCCAGATCGGCCGGGCCAAAAGCATGAGGCAGCAACTCGGCAAGCATGAAGTGATCGTCGGGCAATACCAGCATGAGGCTGTCTTGATTGAGCTCCTGCATAAACTGGCGGCAGTGGCCGCAGGGGCTGGCGCTGACAACCACTTTCTCGATATGGTGTTCATCAAAAAGCGCTGCATGACCAATGGCCGCCTGCTCCGCGTGTAATGCATAGCTCAAGGGGAGGCCGCTGGTTTCCATATTGGCACCCAGATACCAGTGGCCGGAGCCGCCAATGGCGATGGCACCCACCCGAAAGCCGGAAACAGGTACCTGTGCTTTTTGCCGGGCCAACGGCAATAGAGCCAGTGCCAGGGTATCCTCACCCAGCTGCGTCGCTTGCAGCAGTGTGGCGACCTGCTCCGGGCTGAAGCGACACAGGTCCTCGAATCTGTGCTGCTGTAGTACCTGATTGAGTACCTGTTTGAGTGCATCATTGGTCATCGACGGCGCCTCTTGCAACTTAATGAATCAGCCAAAGGTACAGATGAAACAGCGGCGGGGCCAGCACGGCGGTGGCGATGCCGCACACCACCATGGCCAGCGAGGCGAAGGCGCCCTGCACCGGGCCCACCTCGGCAGCGGCGCTGGTGCCGATGGCGTGAGCACCGGCGCCCATGGCCAGCCCCTGGGCTTCGGGATGATGAATGCCGGCCCACCTCAGCAGCGGAAAGCCGATGATGGCGCCCATCATGCCGACGATGATCACCAGCCCGGCGGCAATGGCCGGAATGCCGCCCATACTCTGGCTGACGCTCATGGCCAGCGGCGTGGTAATCGATTTGGTGGCGATGGAGGCCAGCAGCTGGGGCTCTGCCTGTATCAGGGCACCGAGCAGCAGGGTAGTGCCGACCGAAATCAACACCGACAGGCTGCAGCAGAGCAGGATGGGCCCCAGCTTGCGGCGGATTTTGGTGGCCTGCTGATACAGAGGCAGAGCAAAAGCGACCACTGCCAGCTCCAGCAGCAGACTGAGTGGCCGGGTACCGGTCTGATAATCGGCCGACTCCAGCCCGGTCAGCAACAGCAGGGCAATGATGGCCAGTGCCGGCAGCATGATGGTATTCACCAGTGGGCTTTTTACCTTGCGAGCCAGTTTCCTGGTCAGCAGATAGAACAGGGCAGTCAGCGGCATCGCGAGCCAGACCATCATGACAGCATCCTCTGATAGAGCCGACCCACCATCAGCAGGATCAGTACCAGACCGCCGAGAGCGGAGCCGAGAATCAACCCCAGGCCGTCGCTCAGCACGTCCACATAACCGAGCAGACCCACCGCTACCGGAATAAACAGCAAGGCCATATGGCGCAGGATCAGCTGGCCGCCATCATGGACCCAGCCCAGCGGAATAAGCTGGGTGGTGAGCAGAAAAAACAGCAGTAACAGGCCGAGAATGCTGCCCGGAAAGGCAAAGGGCAGCAGGGCGGCCACGCCCTTGCCCACCAGCAGGCAGGCGAGCAGTACCGCAAAATCGCGGATCAGTTTCATGTGGTGGCTCTCAAAGGGATTGAACATAACGGTACATCGCCTGCAACAGGGTCCGCTTTTGTTCATCTTCCTGATGCTCAATCACCAACTGTTCCAGTCGGTGCATGTAGGGTTCGGCCAGGGAGGTCAGCCTGTCCTGGCAATGCAGTCGCCAGCGCTGCCATTCCTGTTCACTCAGCGTATGAGGGTAGTTGCGAGCCCGGTAGCGAAACAATAACTCGGGCAGGCGGGCATCGCTGAACTGCAGTGGCAGGGCGGCGAGGGCATCAGGCGTGCTATTACGCACCATGGCCATGGCCGCCTTGTCAGCCGCGCTGAAAAAGCCGCCCTGATAGAGCGCCGCATCCACATCGGTGACGGGGGGGAAGTCCCGCTGCAGCTGATAGAGCGCTACCACCTTTTCGCGGATCTCCGGATGACGGCGCAGCAGGTCCAGGCTCTGGCGGCACCGGGCCCTGTCTATGCCCAGCTCGTTGGCTCTTTGCTCGGTCAGCGCCGCCGCCTTGGCCAGTGCCGGACATTTGTTGATATGCACCAGCTTGACCGGAACCGGCGCCAGCTCGCCCAGATCTTCCCGTCTGGTATAGAGCCGCTCGTGCAGTTGCTCCGGGGTCAACTCGATCAGCGGCGTCAGATCCATGTTCAAATTGACGCAAATCACCGCATTGGCGTTGTCCGGGTGCCAGGCCAGCGGCGCAATCCAGCTGGCACAGCCCTGCCAGGCAGAAAACATGCCGGACACATGCACCAGCGGCTTACTGTTGATAACGTCAATCAGCGCCTTCACCTTGTGCTTGCTGCGCAGCTCGAACAGATAGTCGAACAGCTTGGGCTGGGCCTGGCGCAGCAGTCGGGCCAGGGCGATGGTGGCGCGTACATCGGCCAGGGCGTCGTGGGCATTGCCGTGATCGATACCGTTGGCTGCGGTCAGCCGCTCCAGCCTGAAACTGGGCTTGCCGTCCTCGTCTTCCGGCCAGTTGATGCCGTCCGGGCGCAAGGCATAGAAGGTGCGCGCCACATCCAGCAAATCCCAGCGGGAATTGCCCTGCTGCCAGCTGTAGGCGTAGGGGTCGTAGAAGTTGCGATACAGGGTGTAGCGGGTCACTTCATCGTCGAAACGGATATTGTTGTAGCCAAGAATGCAGGTGCCGGCCTGGCTGAATTGCTCGTGAATGCGGGCGATGAATTCGGCTTCACACAGCCCCTGTTGCTGGGCGGTTTGCGGTGTGATGCCGGTGACAAGCGTCGCCTCGGGCGAGGGCAGGTAGTCGGCCGGCAAGCGGCAATAGAACATGACCGGTTCGCCAATTTCGTTCAGCTCGGCGTCGGTGCGAATGGCGGCAAACTGCACCGGCCTATCCAGCGCCGGATTGATGCCTGCCGTCTCGTAGTCGTGGAACAGAAAAGTGGGCTGTGCTGCTTGGTCGCTCATGATGTGGTGTCTTTATCGCTGTGGGTCATGCCTGATGTCTGTCGCTAGAGTATCATCTTGTGGCGATGGCGGGCAAAGCGTGGCGAGGATCCGGACGGTACACGGGCAACAAAAAGGCCGGAGCGGTTCCGGCCTTATTGACAACAAGATGTGGGCGACTCGATGCGAAGGGGGTTATTCGGCGGCGTCTTCCGCCGGTTCGTAGTCATCGTCGCTGCTGCCCGCCGTCATGGGTGAACACAGACGGTGTACACGCTTGGGGCCGATGACTTTCAGATATTTCAACCAGACCTTGGCATGGCGGCTTTCCGAGGCAGCGCCTTGCTGCACCTGCTCGAAAAAGCGTTGCTCGTCATCGCAATTCGGTGCCCGTTGTCCGGTATACAGCGCCAGCATGGCGTGGCCAGATTGTTCAAGCAGCTGGGCTTCCGCGACGGTAAATTCGCCACAACGACGCAGACCGCGAGGAAAATGGGCGAAGTCCTGAAACGGCTTGGTTGACTCAAAGCTCATATTCATTCTCACTCTATGTGGCTCTATGATTCGCGCAAAGTATGGCACTGCATTCCGGTATGCAAAATCAATTTTTTTCACGTGCCATTAAAAATTTTTTCATGCCTGTTTTTTGACTTCTGGCTCACCTTCTACGCCGCTGTGATCCGAGCTGTCACTGGTCAGTTCGATAAAGCGCGGGTGCTGGCGCAGCGGGTCGAATTCTTCATCATCGGCCGCCACGCTACGCAGGTGTACATTACTCTGCACCGCCAGCTCCAAATCGGACAATGCCTGATCTTCGTTACCCACACCCGCATGGGCACAGGCCCGCTGATACAGGGCATGGGCATTCTGCTGGTCCACCTGCAGCACCCGGTTACACAGGCTCAGCGCCCACTGGCGCTCGTTCATCATCAGGGCCGCATCGGCCTTGTGGGTGAGGGCGTCCAGATCGCCGGGTTTGATGTCCAGGATCTGATCGTAGATATCGATTTTAGCCTGGGGACTCTGCTCCTGACTGGCGCGCAGCCAGAGGCCGTGAATTTCCTGAAATCGTTCTATTTCCCGGTAGTTTTCCGCAATAACCTTGGTTTTTCGCTGCAGTTCGCGTTCTATCTGTTTCAGCTTATGTTCGTAGGTACTGGTGATTTTCTTCATCTCGGTTTCGGCATATTCCCGGGCGGTTTTTTTCAGTTCCCGTAACGATTGCCAGCCGACAATGGCCAGTACAGAGGCGGCGCCCGCCAGCAGATAGAAAAAATAGGTTACGGTCACGTTGGCGTAGCTCATTGCCTTGTCGGCCACCGCCAGTTCTTTTTGCACCACCTCGTCGGTGACGTGAATCTGAAAGCGGGCCATTTCGCTACGCAACGCCTTCAGCTCATCCAGCATATAGCGCTCCATAAAGGGCGTGAGCGGGATGCGCACTTCCGCCGTGGCTTCTTCTTCGGTGAGGGAGGTTTCAGTCTGGGCGAGAACGGGTAAGGACACGATAAAAAAACAGAGGGATATCAATAATCTGGTCATGGGGTACCGACTGGAGGTGAAAGACTCAAAAACCTGGTCGGTGCAGGATAACCCGATGAAGTCTGGTGTTCAAATAATGAGTAGTGCTCAAATAATGACGAGGCGGCACGGGGTGCCGCCTGATAAGGGTCAAGCCAGTTCTACTTCTTCGGCTTGTGGCCCTTTCTTGCCCTGGGTGACAACAAAGGTGACCGGCTGACCTTCCTGCAGGGTTTTGAAACCATCGCCCTGTATTGAGGAAAAGTGCACAAACAGATCCGGCCCGGAAGCCCGGGTGATGAATCCAAAGCCTTTTTCCTCGTTGAACCATTTTACGGTTCCTGTTTCTTTCGTACTCATAGTGTGTATCCGATTTAGTCTGACAAGGTGGTGATAACAGCATCGCCACTGCATTGATAGTAGCAGGTCACCATAGGGCGAGCCTGTGAGTCCGCTAATCTTCCGTTCAGGCGGGGCTGTGACTGGGCTGGAAGAGGTTCCGTTTGTGGCTTTTTAGCCGTGTTTTTATCACGCCACAACGATAAAATGCATGCTGTTCAAATTAATTAAATCGAGTTTAGGTTGCAATATATCAATGGTTTGTTAGGTTAATAAGGCGTTTTTGCTTAGCCCACTAACTAAAACAGCTTAGGACTATAAATGATTGCTAGTGACACGGACACGACCATTGATTTGCAACTATTGTTGCGCCATCCCAAGTCTACCGACGGTCATGAGGTGAATAGCCTGATTGCCCGCTGTAAACCCCTGGATACCAATTCTACCTACTGTAATCTGCTGCAATGCCTGCACTTTGCCGACACTTGTATGTTGGCCGAAGATGATGACGGTGCACTGCTGGGGTTTATCTCTGCCTACCGCAAACCTGCCGAGCCAAACACCCTGTTTGTCTGGCAGGTAGCCATAGATAAACGCGCCCGCGGTGAAGGGCTGGGTCGAACCCTGCTCGATACCCTGCTGGGATCAGATGCCTGTGCCGGCGTTACCCACGTCGAAACCACCATCACCGCCGATAACGCCCCTTCCTGGGGACTGTTCGAAAGCCTGGCCCGCAGCCAGGGCAGAGGGCAGGGCGTGCGCCATGTGCTGTTCGATCAGCAGCGCCACTTCAACGGTGGCAGCAGCAGCGAAATTCTCTACCGCATTGCCCTCGGCTGATCCTGTCGGCCGACCCTCAGTATTTTTCGAATTTTATATTTTTAGATTTGAACTCAGGACTTTAAGGAGTCGAGATGAGTATTTTTGATGTAATGGAATCCAGTGTACAAACCTACGCCCGTTCTTTTCCGGTGACCTTTAACAAGGCTCAGGGTGTATGGCTGCATGACCAGAGTGGCAAGCGCTATTTAGACTTTCTTGCCGGTGCCGGTACCCTCAACTACGGCCACAACCACCCGGTATTGAAAGAAGCACTGATTGAATATATTCAGGCCGATGGCATCGCCCATGGCCTGGACATGCATACCTCTGCCAAGGCGGCGTTTTTGACCGCGCTGCAGCAGATCGTCCTCAAGCCGCGCAACATGAGCCATGTGGCCCAGTTTACCGGCCCCACCGGCACCAATGCGGTAGAAGCGGCGATGAAGCTGGCCCGCAAGGTGACCGGCCGTGAGAATATCGTGGCCTTTACCAACGGTTTCCATGGCGTCAGCCTGGGTGCCCTGGCTGCCACCGGTAACCAGCACCACCGTGGTGGCGCCGGTACCGTACTGGCCAACGTCACTCGTCTGCCGTACGACGGTTATACCGGTGCCGGTGAAGACAGCCTGTTGCTGTTCGAAACCATGCTCAACGACAACTCCAGTGGCCTCGACAAGCCCGCCGCCGTATTGTTTGAAGTAGTACAGGGCGAGGGCGGCCTGAATGCGGCCTCGGTGGAGTGGTTGCAGCGACTGGAGAAAATCTGCCGTCAGCACGACATTCTGCTGATTGCCGACGATATTCAGGCCGGTTGTGGCCGTACCGGCACCTTCTTCAGCTTCGAGCCCGCCGGCATCAAGCCGGACATCATCACCCTGTCCAAGTCGCTGAGCGGCATGGGTCTGCCTTTTGCGCTGGTGCTGATGCGTCCCGAGCTGGACCAATGGGAGCCGGGCGAGCACAACGGTACCTTCCGCGGTAATAACCATGCCTTCATTACTGCGCGCAAGGCGCTGGAAACCTTCTGGAAAGACGACGTTTTCGCCAGCGAAGTGCGGGCCAAGGGCGAGCTGCTGACCAAACGCATGCAGGCCATGGTTGATCGCTTCCCGCAGTTGTTCGAGAAGGTCAAAGGCCGGGGCATGATGCAGGGCATCGCCTGCCGCGACGGCGATATCGCCGACGTGATCACCTCCAAGTGCTTCGAGCGCGGCCTGATCATCGAAACCGCAGGCCCCAACGACGAAGTGGTCAAGTGTCTGTGCCCGCTGATCATCACCGAGGCCGAGCTGACCCAGGGCCTGGACTGGCTGGAAGAATCCATCATCGAGACCGCCGGCGAACGCCTGAAGAAGGCGTCTTAAGCTCGGCTTTTTGGCTGAAGGTTTAATGCCGGAATGCAGGGAGGGGCAGCTTGTTGCCTAAGCCAACCGTCGATGGCAGGGATGCCATCGCCGAGCATACAGGGAGGTACTTGCTGCGTGTTGGCGTGGCGGCAAGCTGCCCCGATGCCCCTTTATCCGCAAACAGAATAAAAGAAAGGAATACCATGATAGTACGAACTCTTGCCGAATGTGAACAAAGCGAACGCCGTGTCCAGTCCGAAACCGGCACCTGGGAAAGCACCCGCATGCTGCTGAAAGACGACAATATGGGCTTTTCGTTTCACATCACCACCATTTATGCCAATACCGAAACCCACATTCACTATCAGAACCATCTGGAGTCGGTGTACTGCATGAGCGGCAACGGCGAAATAGAAGACCTGGCCGATGGCAAAATTTACCCCATCCAGCCCGGCACCCTCTATATCCTCGACAAGCACGACAATCATCTGCTGCGTGGCGGCAGCGAAGACATGAAACTGGCCTGCGTATTCAATCCGCCATTGACCGGCAAGGAAGTGCACGACGCCGACGGTGTCTATGCATTGGAAACCGAAGAAGCCTGAAGATAAAGCCCTACTGCGTCGGGGGGGCTTCCCCCCGACCACGGACATTTTCACTGGGCAGGGTGTCATATGAAAATAGATCTCCCAGGCCCACTGAAAATGTGCGAACACGGCGACATCCAATAAAAATATTAAGGGAATGATAGTGTTACACACAGTAGAAAAAATTGGCGGCACCTCCATGAGCGAGTATCAGGCGGTGCGGGATAATATAGTGCTGCACAAGCGCAAGCCCGGCGAATACTATCGGCGCATGCTGGTGGTATCGGCTTTCGGTGGCATTACCGACGGCTTGCTGGAGTGCAAGCGTACCGGCGCCCCCGGCGTTTATGCGACCTTTGCGGATGCGGAAGACGACAGTGCCTGGGAGCAGACGCTGGATAACGTCAGTAACCGCATGGCCCAGATCAACAAGGAAATGTTTGGCCTGAGCCCCGAGCGCGCCCTGGCGGATTCTTTTCTGCACGACCGTATTGCCGGCATTCGCGACTGTCTGCATCATCTGCGCCAGGTCTGCGCCTTTGGTCAGTTTCAGCTGGCGGAACAGTTGCAGACCATTCGCGAGCTGCTGGCGGCCATGGGCGAAGCCCACAGCGCCCACAACATGGTGCTGTATCTGCGTCAGAGCGGCGTGAATGCAGTATTGATGGACTTGACTGGTTGGCGTACCGACGAGGCACTGCCGCTGGATCAGGTGCTGGAGCAGGCACTGGAGCGCTTCGATCTGTCCAGCCAGCTGCCGGTGGTGACCGGTTACGCCCATTGTAAAGAAGGGCTGATGAGCCGCTTCGACCGGGGCTACAGCGAAATGACCTTCAGTCGGCTGGCCGTGCTGAGCGGCGCCCGCGAGGCCATCATTCACAAGGAATTTCACCTGAGCAGTGCCGATCCGCGACTGGCGGGCGAAGAGCAGGTGATCCCCATCGGTCGCACCAACTATGACGTGACCGATCAGCTGTCCAACCTGGGGATGGAAGCCATTCATCCCCAGGCTGCCAAAGGCCTGCGTCAGCAGGATATTCCGTTGCGGGTGCGCAGCACCTTCGAGCCGGATCACGAAGGCACTCTGATCACCACCGACTATCGCAGCCCTTCACCCTGTGTGGAAATGGTGGCCGGTCGCCGCAATCTGTTTGCGGTCGAGCTGTTCGATCAGGACATGGTGGGCCGGGTCTCGCACTATGCCGAATGTTTCACCGACGAGCTGGACCGCATGAAGCTGAATCTGGTGGCCAAGGACATGAACGCCAATACCCTGACCTATTATGTGTCCGGCAACCGTAAAACGGTGCGCACCCTGGTCAGTGCCCTGCAACACCGATTCGACAACGCCGATGTCAATACTCACAAGGTGTCACTGGTGTCGGCAGTGGGCAGCGACATGAGCATTCCGGGTCTGCTGGCCCGCTCGGTGGCGGCATTGAACAAGGCCGAGGTGCCAGTGCGAGCCGTACACCAGTCGCTGCGGGCGGTTGAAATGCAGTTTATCGTCGATGACGAATACTACGAACAGGCGGTGGTGTCCCTGCACGACGAACTGGTGCAGACCCACGCCGAGACGGTCGCACTGGCAGTAGCCTGATTTTGTGAGGCTGTATTTTTATAGCCAGTGAAGCCAAGCAGCAGCAGGGTTACCTCCTCCGACACGCTTCGGGCACATCCATGTGTCGCTCGGAAAATGCCATCCCTGGCATTTGATGGTCGGATACGGCAATCCCTGCTGCTGCTTCCATGCTCAGGAGCTGCCCGCTGGCGGTGCCACCAGACGACTTAGCACATATTCATTCGGCATACGCTTTGCGCCGGCTAAAGTGACGGCTACACTTTTTGCCTCACGCCTCACGCCTCACGCCTCACGCCTCACGCCTCACGCCTCACGCCTCACGCCTCACGCCTCACGCCTCACGCCTCACGCCTCACGCCTCACGCCTCACGCCTCACGCCTCA
>JBFGZI010000017.1:0-16424 GCA_041586855.1 Oceanisphaera sp.
GCCAGCTCGCGTAGCCGGTTGGAGTTGGAGGAGTTCTTCGAGCCCACCACCAGCATCACATCCACCTTGGCCGCCAGCTCGCGCACCGCATCCTGCCGGTTCTGGGTGGCGTAACAGATATCGTCCTTGCGCGGCCCCTCTATGGTCGGAAAGCGCGCGCGCAGGGCATCGATCACGTCCGAGGTTTCATCCACGCTCAGGGTGGTCTGGGTGACGAAGGTCAGGTTGTCGGGGTTGTTCACCTGTAGGCTGGCCACGTCTTCCGGATTTTCCACCAGGTACATACCGCCCTCGGCGCTTTCGTACTGGCCCATGGTGCCTTCCACTTCCGGATGACCCGCATGACCGATAAGAATGGTCTCTATGCCCTTCTTGCTGGCGCGGTGAACTTCCATATGCACCTTGGTCACCAGCGGACAGGTGGCGTCAAACACCTTGAGACCACGGCGTTTGGCCTCGAGGCGCACCGCCTTCGACACGCCATGGGCGGAGAAGATGACGATGTTGTCGTCCGGCACCTGATCCAGCTCTTCCACGAATACCGCACCCGCCTGCTTGAGCTTGTTGACCACATAGCGGTTATGCACCACTTCGTGGCGCACGTAGATGGGCGCCTCGAATTTTTCCAGCGCGCTCTGCACTATGCTGATGGCCCGATCGACGCCGGCACAAAAACCACGCGGGTTGGCGAGTAAAATATCCATGTCAGGCTCCTTATGCTTCAACGGCCGGTTGATCGACGGCCAGTATTTCCACCTCGAAGGTGACCTGACAGCCGGCCAGGGGATGGTTGAAGTCGACGGTGACCGAGTCGCCGGCCACGCCGCGCACTATGCCGGGGATCTCGGCGCCGTTGGGCTGGGTAAAGGACAGTATGGCCCCTTCTTCCAGCTTCATGTCGGCGGCGAAACGGCTGCGCTCCATATAATGAATATTGTCCGGATTGACCGGCCCGAAGGCATCATCCGGCCCCAGCTCAAAGCGGTGACTGGAACCCTCGCTCAGACCCAGCAGACAGGCCTCGAAACTCGGGGTCAGGCTGCCATCGCCCATCTTCAGCTTGGCGGGTTTGCCGTGCAGCTGGGTGCTGTCCGCCACCGAGCCGTCTTCCAGCTTGATGGTGAAGTGAAACAGAACCTCGCTCTGCGGACCTATCTGTTTACTCATTGGGGGCTGTCCTTCTTGAAACTGTCGATAATGATCATGGCGGCACCGACAAAGATAAAGCTGTCGGCGAGGTTGAACGCCGGCCAGTGCCAGTTGCCGACGTAAAAGTCGAGAAAATCCACCACATGGCCCAACATCAGCCGGTCGATCACGTTGCCGATGGCACCGCCGATGATCAGGGCATAGGCCACCGGCAACCAGCGGGCAGCCCTGGGCAGCTTGTGCATCCAGACGCTGAGCAGTACCGTCACCGCAAAGGCCAGACCGGCGAAAAACCAGCGCTGCCAACCGCCCTGGTCGGCCAGAAAACTGAAGGCCGCCCCCGGGTTATAAATGTGCACCAGGTTGAAGAAGGGGGTGATCTCCACCCCCGGGTAGCCATAGGCCAGGTTGGATACGGTGAGCCACTTGGTCAGCTGATCCACCGCTATGGTTACTATCGCCAGCCACCACCAGCGCAGGCCGGTTTCCCGCAGCGTCGTCATCAGGCAAACCGGCGAACTTCGCCGTCTCCGGCCACGTTGGACACACAGCGGCCACAAATGCCCTCGTGGCCCTCATGGCTGTTGACATCATCCACATGGTGCCAGCAGCGGGCGCACTTGTCGGCATCGCTCTTGGCGACTTTCACCTTGAGTCCGGCCACCTCGGTGTCGGCGGCGTCACCGGCTTCGCTCAGCGGCCGTACGGTCACACCGGAGGTCAGCATCACGAAACGCAGCTCGTCACCCAGTTGCTCCAGCTTGGCCGCCAGCGCATCTTCCACATACAAGGTGATTTCCGCTTCCAGCGCGGCACCAATCACCTTGTCTTTACGGGCGGTTTCCAGCGCCTTGTTCACCGCCTGACGCATCTTGAGCAGATCGGCCCAGTAGCCATCGTTCAGCTGCTCGTCGCCGGCCAGCCCGAACAGTCCCTCGTAGAACTCTTCGGTAAACACGAATTGCGCTCGCTCGCCGGGCAGCAGATTCCAGATCTCGTCGGCGGTAAAGCTCATGATCGGCGCCATCCAGCGGACCAGCGCTTCCACTATATGGTAGAGCGCGGTCTGGCAGGAGCGACGGGCCAGGCTGTCACCCTTGGCGGTGTACTGACGGTCCTTGATCACATCCAGATAGAAGGAGCCCATCTCCACCGAGCAGAACTGCATCAGCTTCTGGGTGACCAGATGGAAGTTGTATTCATCAAAGGCGGTGGTGATGTCCTGCTGAATGGCCTGAGCACGGCCCACGGCCCAGCGGTCGATCAACACCATGTCGTCCGGCGCCACCATGTCGGTGGCCGGGTTGAAGCCGTTCAGGTTGGCCAGCAGGAAGCGGGCTGTGTTGCGAATGCGGCGGTAGGCATCGGCACTGCGCTTGAGGATCTCGTCGGACACCGTCATCTCGCCGGAATAATCGGTGCTGGTGACCCAGAGGCGCAGAATATCGGCACCCAGCTTGTTCATGACCTGCTGCGGACTGACCACGTTGCCGATGGACTTGGACATCTTGCGGCCATTGCCGTCCACGGTGAAGCCGTGGGTCAGCACCTGCCGGTAAGGGGCGTGGCCCTTCATGGCGGTGGAGATCATCAGGGATGACATGAACCAGCCGCGATGCTGATCCGAGCCTTCCAGATACATGTCGGCCGGGTAACCCTGAAACTCGGCACGCACGTCCACCACGGAAGAATGGGTCGAGCCGGAGTCGAACCAGACGTCCAGGGTATCCAGCACTTTTTCGTACTGGTCGGCTTCGTCACCCAGCAGCTCGGCCGGGTCCAGATCCCACCAGGCCTGAATGCCGGCTTTTTCTACCCGCTGGGCCACGGCTTCCATCAGCTCGGTGGCACGGGGATGCAGGGCCTGGGTTTCCTTGTGCACGAACAGGGCTATGGGTACGCCCCAGGTGCGCTGGCGGGAGATACACCAGTCCGGGCGGTTTTCGACCATGGCCTCGATGCGGTTCTGGCCCCACTCAGGCACCCACTGTACCTTCTTGATCTCGGCCAGCGCCTGAGCGCGCAGTCCGGCCTGATCCATGCTGATAAACCACTGGGGCGTGGCACGGAAGATAATCGGGGTCTTGTGGCGCCAGCAGTGCGGATAGGAGTGCATGATGGCCTGATGGTGCAACAGGGCGCCACGCTCTTTCAGCGCTTCCACCACGGCGTCGTTGGCCTTGAACACGTGCTGGCCGGCAAACAGCTCGGTGTCGGGCAGGTAAACCCCGTTGCCACCGACCGGGTTGGCGATTTCCAGACCGTATTGCTGACCCACCACGAAATCTTCCTGGCCATGGCCGGGGGCGGTATGCACGGCACCGGTACCGGATTCGGTGGTGACGTGCTCGCCCAGTATGGCGGGCACATCGAAGTCGTAGAAGGGATGGCGGAAGCGCTTCAGTTCAAGCGCCGCACCCTGGCAGTAGCCCAGGTTGTGGTAATGGCTGATACCGGCTCTGTCCATCACGTCCTTGACCAGATCGGCGGCCAGGATCAGACGCTCGGGGTTGTCCCCTTCCACCTGCACCAGGGCATAGTTCAGCTCTGCATGCAGCGCCACGGCGCGGTTGGCGGGCAGGGTCCAGGGGGTGGTGGTCCAGATGGCGACCGACAGCGGCCCCCGGCCGGTATGGCCGTCGGCACAGTCGAAGCTGGCCGCCACGGCCGCTTCGTCCACCGCGTTAAAGCGCACGTCGATGGCCGGCGAGCGCTTGTCTTCGTATTCCACTTCGGCTTCGGCCAGCGCAGAGCCACAATCGGTACACCAGTGCACCGGCTTGGAGCCCTTGTGCAGGTGGCCGTTGTCGATGATCTTGCCGAGGGAACGGATAATGTTGGCTTCGGTATCGAAGTTCATGGTGAGGTAGGGATTTTCCCAGTCACCCAGCACGCCCAGACGGATGAAGTCGGTTTTCTGCGCTTCAATCTGCTCCTTGGCGTAGGCCCGGCAGGCTTCGCGGAATTCGGCGGCAGACACCTTGACGCCGGGCTTGCCGACCTTGCCTTCCACTTTCAGTTCGATGGGCAGACCGTGGCAGTCCCAGCCCGGAATGTAGGGAGAGTCGTAACCCAGCAGCCCCTTGGACTTGACGATGACGTCTTTGAGGATCTTGTTGACCGAGTGACCGATGTGAATGCTGCCGTTGGCGTAGGGAGGGCCGTCGTGCAGAATAAACGGCTTCTTGCCGGCCTTGGCCTGACGCACGGCGCCGTACAAGTCCTGCTCAATCCAGCGTTTCAGCATCTCCGGCTCGCGTTGAGCCAGGTTGCCGCGCATGGGAAACTCCGTTTCGGGCAAATTCAGGGTGTTTTTATAGTCGGTCATGAATCCTACATTCCGTTCGGTTCTGATGCCGCCAGCCCGAACCATTGTCGGGCCTGGGCGGCATCGTGTTGAATTTGCTCCTTCAGCAGCGCAAAGGAAGCGAATTTTTGCTCGTTCCGCAACTTATGGCGGAGCTCTACTTCCACCTGTTTGCCGTACAGATCGCCGGAAAAATCAAACAGATGGACTTCCAACAGGGCGCGGGTGCCGCTGACGGTGGGTTTGTCACCGATATTGGCGACCCCGGGGTAGCGACGGCCGTTCAGCCACAGCTCCACCACATAGACGCCGGATACCGGTATCACCTGCCGCTTGAGGGCCACATTGGCGGTGGGAAAGCCGATGGTCCGCCCCAGCTTGGCGCCGTGCTCTACTCGTCCGCACAGGCTGAAGGGGCGCCCCAGCATGGCGGCCGCATCGTCCAGCCGGTCTGCCGCCAGTGCCTCGCGGATCAGGGTGCTGCTGACCCGCCGACTGTTCATGCGCCAGCTCTGGGTGCTGACCACCTCGAAGTCGAAGGCCTGGCCGGCCCGGGTCAGCAGTTCGAAGTCTCCACCCCGGTGCTGGCCGAAACGAAAATCGTCGCCCACCACCAGAAAACGCACCCCCAGCTTGTCCACCAGCAGGCCACGGATAAACTCATCCGGCGACTGGGCGGCAAAGTCGGCATTGAAGCGCACGCACAGCAGACGATCGATGCCGAGACGCGCCAGCTGCTGGTATTTTTCCCGCAGCCGGGTCAGTCGGGGTGGCGCCTCGCCACCGGTAAACAGCTCCTGTGGCTGTGGCTCGAAGACCATGACACAGGCCGGTACCTTGAGCCGACGGGCCTGCTCGACAAGACGACGCAATACGGCCTGGTGCCCCAGATGCACCCCATCAAAATTACCGATGGTCAGCACACAGCCGTGATGCCATGGTTTGATGTTGTGTATGCCGCGAATAAGCTCCATATACTCCGATACCGGCCTCTGTAAATCGGCGGATTATACCCCAGCCCGCCGTCAGGATCAGCCTTTGCTATGCGGTTTTAAGGTGCTTTATCCGTACGCCGCTCAACAGCAGCAAGGCACCGTAACACAAGGCACCGGCAGCGATATAGCTCAGCAGGTGCAAACTGCTGCTCATCATGCCCCACTCGGCCCACTGCGCCAGCGGCGGTGACAGCCACCACAACAGCCCCGCCATGCCGCCACTGGCCAGCGCCACCTTGAGGGCAAAGCCCAGGGTCTGGCGGCTGGGATGATAGATATCGCGCTGGCTCAGGCCCCAGGCCAGCAAGCCGGCGTTGAGGATACCCGACATGGCGGTGGCCAGCGCCAGCCCCACATAGCCGAGCGGAAAAATCAGCAGCGCATTGAACACCATGTTGGCCACCATGGCGATAATGCCGAAGCGCACCGGGGTTTTGGTGTCCTGCCGGGCATAGTAGCCCGGTGCCAGTACCTTGATCAGCATGAAGGCCTGCAACCCCACACCGTAGGCCACCAGACTCTTGCCGGCCGCCGTGACCTCTGCTACACCGAATTCGCCGCGCATGAACAGTACCCGCAGCATGGGCTCGCTGAGCACGATCAATCCCAGCATGGCGGGAAAGCCCATCAGGAGCACCATGCGTACGCCCCAGTCCATGGTGGCGGCAAAGCCGTCTTTTGATTCATCCACATGGCGACTCGACAGCGCCGGCAGTATCACTGTGGCGATGGCGATACCGAACAGGCCGAGCGGGAATTCCAGCAAGCGGTCGGAGTAATACAGGTAGCTGATGGAGCCGGTGGCCAGAAAGGACGCCAGCATGGTATCGAACAACAGGTTAACCTGGCTGACCGAGACCCCGAACAGGGCCGGTATCATCAGGGTACGGATCTTCACTACCCCGGGGTGGTGCCAGGCCCAGCGCGGCCGCACCAGCATGTGCAGCTTCGCCAGAAAGGGAAACTGAAACAGAAACTGGATCAGGCCGCCGGCAAACACGCCGATGGCCAGACCCAGCTCGGGTTGTGCCATCCTGGGTGACAGAAAGAGTGCCGCGGCAATCAGAGCCAGGTTGAGAAACACCGGCGTGAAGGAAGACACCGCAAACTTGCCGAAGGTATTGAGTATGGCCCCGGCCATGGCGGTGAAGCTGATAAACCACAGGTAGGGAAAGGTCACCTTCAGCAGCAGGGAGGCCAGCTCGAATTTGTAGGCCTCGGCCCCGTCGTTCAGCCACTCCATGAACCAGCCCATGCCGAACAGCGCCGTAACCACTCCGGAGCCAATCATGCCGGCCAGGGTGACCAGGGTCACTATCATCCCCAGGGTACCGGATACCGCCGCCAGCAGATCCTGGGTGTCCTTGAAGCTGCGGGTTTGCTTGTATTCGGTCATTACCGGCACAAAGGCCTGATTGAAGGCCCCTTCGGCAAAGAGCCGGCGCAGAAAATTGGGAATACGGTTGGCAAAAAAGAACACGTCGGCCGAGGCTCCCGCCCCTAATAAATTGGCGATCACCACATCGCGTACCAGCCCCAGCACCCGGGATACCAGTGTCATGGCGGACACAATCAGGCCTGATCGCAAAAGCGCCTTGCTCAAAATGAAAACCTCGCGGTAAGAAAATTGCTGAATGCAGGGGAATGCTGCTAGAATCCGGCCGACAGTTTAACCCCCTGCCCTGTATCTGACCACAGGGCGGTGTTTATTTGCTCAAATCAATTGACAATCTGCGGTGAAAAAGGCATATTCCTCGGCCTTTTATTAACACTCGCTAAGACAGTTTCAGGAGTTTTACCTTGGCTAATATCAAGTCTGCTAAGAAACGCGCGATTCAAGCAGAGAAACGCCGTAAGCACAACGCCAGCCGCCGTTCCATGGTTCGTACCTACGTGAAAAAAGTAGTTGCAGCCATCGCCAGCGGTGACAAAGCGAACGCACAGAAAGCTTTCGACGTCGCTCAGCCTCTGCTGGATCGTATGGCCACCAAAGGTCTGATCCACAAGAACAAAGCTGCTCGTCACAAGAGCCGCCTGAACGCCAAGATCAAGGCTCTGTAATTCAGAGACTTCATCCGCAGCGTCAAAAAAACCGGCTTAATGCCGGTTTTTTATTGCCTGTCTGAAAAAGTGAGGGGTTAAGGGTGAGGGGTGAGGTGTTAAAGACACTTCCCCCTCACGCTTTTCTCTTCACCCCTTACCCCTCACCCCTTACCCCTCACCCCTCACGGCAGTAAAGCTTGTGCAGCAGGGCGATCACTTCCCGCACTTCCTCGCTTTTCAGCGAATAATACACCGTCTGTGCCTCTTTGCGAGTGCGTACCAGATCGTCATTGCGCAACAGCGCCAGGTGTTGCGACAGCGCCGACTGACTCAGCCCCAGATGCTGGTTCATTTCACCGACCGACAGCTCCTTGTCGAGTAAATGACACAAAATAAACAGTCTTCGTTCGTTGGCCAACGCCTTCAGCAACCTGACCGCCTGGGTCGCACTGGCTTCCATTGCTTCCATATTCAATGCCATCATGATGTCCACGTTCAGATGTTCAACTAAATTCACCGTCGAAGGTAACGGGCGGTGTCACCGCAGAAAAATCGTCCAGTCCGGAAAACAGCGAGGTGAAGTCACTTTCACACAGTCGCTTTACCGCCGGATGCTGGATCATCCGCTCGGCAAAAATGACGTAGTACTCTTCTTTCAGCTCTTCGACCCGACCGATTTCGATCACCGGCTGATATTGCAGTATGGCGTCCCGATAGACGGCCGGTGCCACGAAGATCCCCTGATTGAAAAAACCGAAGGCCTTCATCATGGCCGCATCGTCGAATTCACCCAGGATCTGTGGCGAGAGGCCCTGTACTTCCAGCCAGTGCCGCAGTTGCCGTCCCATGGCGGTACGACGCCCCGGGATCAACAGCCGCCGCTCTTCCAGACACTCGGGAAAGGGCCTGGTCGGCAACGGCTCTCGGCAGTAAAAGCCGATGTCACACTCCCCCAGCTTCTTGGACAGCAGGCCCGCATGCTGGGCCGAGTCTACCGGGCAGTCCGACAGTATCATGTCCAGCTTGTGCTCGCTGAGCTGCTCGAGCAGCATTTCGTGGGTCGACTCGTAGCAGCGCAGGTGAATGGAGCCGTCATTGGGGATCACCGACAGCAAGACCCGGCTCGCCAGTCGCTTGGACAACGCATCGGCGATGCCGACATCGAAAATCAGGTGATCTTCCTTGCGATAATGCACTATATCCAGCATTTCGTAAGACAGACTGAACATGCGATCCGCATACTTGAACACCAGTTGCCCCAGTTCGCTGGCCTCCAGCTGGCGCCCCTTGCGCTTGAACAGCTTGCCACCAAGCCGCTGCTCCAGCTGACGGATCTGCCCGGTAACGGTCTGAGGGGTCAGAAACAGCGCTTCGGCCGCCTTGGTGACCGAACCTTTCTTCTGGGTCATCCAGAAATAATACAGGTGGTTGTAGTTAAGGTGTGACAAAGGCCATCTCCAGTGCGTATTGGCTCCATCATAATGAAAGCGGCCGGGTTTGAATACCCGGCCGCAGCGGTGGTGCTCACATCATTAACTACAACTACAGCTGCAGCGCCGCCCTGGTGTGATGGCGGGGCAGAATATAATTCAGCATGCCATAGCCGATAATCGCCGCCAGGCTCGAGCCCATCAGGATGCCGAGCCGGGACAGATTGGCCAGTTCGGCATTCCCGGTAAAGGCCAGCGATGCAATGAAGATGGACATGGTAAAACCGATGCCGCAGAGCACGGACACCGCAAATATCTGCTTCAGGCACACGCCGACGGGCAGCTGCGCAATCCCCAGCCGTACCGCGCCCCAGCTGAACAGGAAGATCCCCATGGGTTTGCCGAGCAGCAAGCCGGCCATGATGCCCATCGGCAATGCCGACGACAGATCGGCAAGTGACAGCCCTTCCAGCGACACCCCCGCATTCACAAAGGCGAACAGCGGCAGAATAAAAAAGGCACACCAGGGATGCAGGAAATTTTCCAGCTCACGGGCCGGTGAAAACCTGCGGCCATACAGCGGGATCAGGAAGCCCAGTATTACCCCGGCCAGGGTCGCGTGAACGCCCGACTTGAGCACCGCTGCCCACACTATCCAGCCCAGAATAAGATAAGGTACCAGACTGTGAACCTGAGCCCGGTTCAGCCAGTACAGGCCGCCAATACCGAGCACCGCCACCGACATCGCAGGCACCGATAGTCCATGGTTGTAGAACAGGGCGATAATGATGATGGCGCCCAGATCGTCGATGATCGCCAGCGCCAGCAGGAATACCTTGAGACTGAGCGGCACCCGCTTGCCGAGCAAGGCCATGACCCCCAGAGCGAAGGCAATATCGGTAGCAGTAGGAATGGCCCAGCCATTCAGGCTTTCGCCTTCGCCAACGTTGAATAGCAAAAAATACAAAGCGGGAAACAGCATGCCACCGAGGGCAGCCAGGGCCGGAAACATGGCTTTTTCACGGCTAGAGAGGGCACCGGATACCAGCTCGCGTTTCACTTCCAGGCCGATGACCAGAAAGAACACCGCCATCATGCCGTCATTGACCCAGTGGTAAAGCGTCTTGTCCAGATCCAGGCTGCTTATCTTCAGCTGGATCTGGGTGTTGAGCAGCTCCTGATAAAGGCCTGCCAGGCCGGTATTGGCCATGACCATGGCGACGATCGCCGCCACTATCAGTAAAATACCGCCGGCAGATTCCATTGCCAGAAAACGTTTCAATACATCCGTCATATAATCGAGACTCCCTCTCATCAACAATATGTTCGAGTGTAATCAGGCCCCCCGCCGACGAGTAATCGATTGTTTCTGCTTAAAGCCTCGGTAAAATCGAGTATTTATCGATAAATAAGCTTGTATAGCCGACTCCGAAATAAAACTTAACACTGAATTAAAATAAATTTTACAGTTTAAATTCTTTTTAAATCGCGACCGGCGCCTTGATATGAGGATGCGCCTGGTAGTTTTCCAGCACAAAATCCTCGAAGGCATAATCAAACAAAGAGTCGGGTTTACGCGCCAACCGCAGGGTAGGAAGGGGCAGCGGCTCTCTACCCAATTGTAGCCGAGCCTGCTCCAGATGGTTGCGATAGAGGTGAACATCTCCCCCGGTCCAGACAAAATCGCCCACGTCGAGTCCCGCCTGCTGGGCCAGCATGTGGGTCAGCAGCGCATAGCTGGCAATATTGAAGGGCAGGCCGAGGAAGACATCACAGCTGCGCTGATAGAGCTGGCAGGACAACTTGCCGTCGACCACATAAAACTGGAACAGGGCGTGACAGGGCGCCAGCGCCATTTGCTCCAGCTCACCCACGTTCCAGGCCGAGACGATGATGCGCCGGCTGTCAGGGTTGGTCTTGATGGTGTCCAGCGCCAGGCTTATCTGATCGATAGTGCGACCGTCCGCACCCTGCCAGCTGCGCCACTGATGCCCGTATACCGGGCCCAGGTCACCGTTGTCGTCGGCCCACTCGTCCCAGATCCGCACCCCGTGCTGCTTCAGGTAACCGATGTTGGTGTCACCGTTCAGGAACCACAGCAGCTCATGAATAATCGATTTCAGATGACATTTCTTGGTGGTGATCAGCGGAAAGCCCTCACTCAGATCGAAGCGCATCTGATGACCGAATACCGACAGGGTGCCGGTGCCGGTTCTGTCTTCCTTGACCGCGCCCTTGTCCAGGATATGTTGCATCAGCTCCAGATAGGCTTTCATGCTGTTTTTTCTCCATTACCAAACCATTGGGGGCGACGGCAGGCCGCCCATAACATCAGTGCACCGGCCAGCATCATCGGCATCGACAACAACTGCCCCATGCTGAACAGATCGAGGTAGAGCCCAAGCTGGGCATCCGGCTCCCGTACAAATTCCACCATGAAGCGGAACAGGCCGTAACACAGCAGAAAGAGGCCGGAAATCACGCCACGAGGCGGACGCGCTCGCCAGGCCAGATTGAGGATGATCAGCAGAACCACCCCTTCGAGAGCGAACTGGTACAGCTGGGAAGGGTGGCGCGGCAACATGCCCGCCGCGGGAAAAATAATGCCCCAAGGCACATCCGTGACCCGGCCCCATAGCTCGCCGTTGATGAAATTGCCGATGCGCCCTGCTCCCAGACCGAAGGGGATTAGCGGTGCGATAAAATCGGATACCGCAAAGAAGGTTTTCCGTTGCTTGCGGGCAAACAGCCAGAGTGCGGTGATCACCCCGACCAGGCCGCCGTGAAACGACATGCCGCCGGTCCAGATCTTGACGAGGTAGAGCGGGTCGGCGAGAAAGGTATCAAACTGATAGAAAAACACGTAACCGAGGCGACCGCCGAGGATCACCCCGAGAAAGCCATAGAAGAGCACGTCGGAGACCTGATCCCGAGTCCAGTCCGAACCCCGTCGTGCCGCGCGACGATTGGCCATCCACCAGGCAAAGAGAAAGCCCAGCAGATACATAAGACCATACCAGTGCACCGCCAGGGGACCGATTTGTATGGCGATGGGATCAAACCCGGGAAACACCCAGTGACCTTGAGACATGCACTTACCCCGTCAGCAACAAAAGCGGGTATTGTGCTATTCGACAGGGATAAATGCCAGAATTTAACTATTATAGGTACGACGCTTAACGGCCGCCGCGCAGCAGCCCGCCCAGGCCCCGTTCTTCCAGGTAACGGCCGAACAGCCCCTTGAATACCCCGGTATTCTGATGGTTGAGGGCTTCCTGCAGCAGCTTCTGCAATTCGTCACAGCGCGACTGACGCACTATATATTTGACGCGCATGAGGTTGCTGTTGTTCATGCTGAAGCGGCGATAGCCCATGGCCAGCAACACCAGCACGCCGATGGGATCACCGGCCAGCTCGCCGCAGATGGACACGGGCTTGGCGTAGTGACGGGCCGCGTCGATGATTTGCTGCAAGGCCCGCAAGACCGCCGGATGCAGGGCATCGTAAATACCGGCCACACGGCCGTTATTACGATCCACCGCCAACAGATACTGGGTCAGATCATTGGTGCCTACCGACCAGAAGTCCACCAACGGCGCCAGATCCGGTAACAGGTAGAGCAGCGAAGGCACCTCTATCATCACCCCCAGACTGGGGTAGCGGATGATGCCTTGCTGATCGACGGTTTCGGCCGACACCTCACGCCAGGCCCGATCCAGCATTCTGCGCGCCACCCGCACCTCATCCAGGCTGGTCACCATGGGCAACATGATGGACAAATTGTCCAGACCCTGACTGGCGCGCAGCATCGCCTTCAGCTGCACCAGAAAAATTTCGGGGTGATCCAGGGTAAGCCGAATGCCACGCCAGCCGAGAAAGGGGTTTTCTTCCACTATCGGAAAGTAAGGCAGCTGCTTGTCGCCGCCCACATCCAGGGTTCGCATGCACACCGGCTTGCCCACATAGCTGGCCATGACCCGACGATAGCTGATGACCTGCTCCTGTTCGGAGGGAAAGCGGTCACGCATCATAAAGGGAATTTCGGTACGGAACAGCCCCACCCCATCGGCGGTGTCGTTCATGGCGATATCGGTATCCGCACTCAGACCCGCATTCAGCAGCAACGACACGGTAACGCCGTCCAGGGTGACGGAACTTTCGTTGCGCACCGTGGCGAAGAGCTCATCCATCTGCTCTTCTTCGGCGATCAGGCGGCGATACTCGCGCAACACAGAGGGCACTGGCTCCACCAGCAAGTCACCATTGTAGCCATCGACAATCAGGGTGCGGTCTTCCAGCAATTCGAAGGAATGATCGATGCCCATGACCGCCGGAATACCCATGGCACGGGCCAGAATGGCGGCGTGGGAGTTGATGGAGCCTTTGGCGGAGACGATGCCCTTGAGCTTGCTTCGGGGTATCTCTGCAATCAGGGTGGCGCAAATTTCATCCGCCACCAGAATGATGGGGTCGTTCAGGGTCAGGAGGCCTTCATCTTCATGGATCAGCCGGGTCAGCAATCGCTGACCCAGATCACGAATATCCGCCGCCCGCTCGCGCAGATAGGGATCCGACATCACGGAGAACTGGGCTATCTGTTTCTCACAGACCCGTTTAACCGCACTGCCGGCGATCCAGCCCCGCTCTATCTGTTCCCGGATCAGGCCGATAAATACCGGATCCTTGAGAATATACTGATACACCTCGAACACCGCCACCGACTCGCTGACCTGAGACTCCTTGAAACGCAGCGCCATGCTGTTCAGCTCGTCTTCCACCTGCACCAGCACCTTGTCGAGTCGCTCGTGTTGCACGGCGATATCATCCGCCTTGCGTTCCTTCACCTGGCTCAGCTCGACCCGGGGCCGCCATACCCAGGCGCGACCAATGGCCACGCCGGGAGAGCCCGCCAGACCTCTCAGCACGCCGTGCCAGTTGGGAGAGCGCAGGTTGCCCTTGGCCTCGGCATGGGCGATAACGGTAGCCAGCTGAGAGGCCAGTGTAACCAGAAACGACTCTTCCCCTTCTTCGAACAGCCGTACCTGTTTTTGCTGCACCACCAGCACGCCCAGGGTTTTACGCTGGTGAATGATGGGGGCGCCGAGGAAGGACTTGAAGGCATCTTCACGGGCTTCGGGCAGGTATTTGAATTTGGGATGCAACTGGGCATCGGCCAGGTTGATCAACTCTTCCTTTTCACCGATAAGACCGACAATGCCCTCGCCCAGCGGGATCCTCGCCCGACCCACAGCCTTGGCGGCGAGACCATCGGTGGCCGCCAACAGATAGTTCTGCTCATGCTCCTGGCGCAGATAAATGGAGCAGCAGTCCACCTGCATGGCATTACGAGTCTGCCGGACCAGTTCACCCATGGCCTCATTAAGGTCTGAGCTGGCCGTTACCTGCTGAACGATTTCCCGCAATTCCTTTAACACTGCCGCCTACTCCTGTATCGATGGGTTACCTGTGTCGCTTGCGAGCGTCTCGGCGGCCTTGCTCTGCCATCACTATGGGGGCAAATTCCCGCAGTACCCGTCGATATACTTCCCGTTTGAAAGAGACCACCTGACGGACCGGGTACCAGTAACTGACCCAGCGCCAGTCATCGAATTCCGGATGCCCGTGGCAGCCAAACTCGATGTGCGATTCGTGATCCGATTCCAACCGCAACAGAAACCATTTCTGTTTTTGACCGATGCAAACGGGATTGCTGTCCCATCGCACCAGACGCTTGGGTAACTTGTACTTCAGCCAGTGGCGGGTCACCGCCAGCAAGGTGACATTTTCGGGTCTGAGCCCGATTTCTTCGTACAGTTCCCGATACATGGACTGCTCCGGCGTTTCGCCGTCGTCCACCCCACCCTGGGGAAACTGCCAGGAATGTTGCCCGTAGCGTCTGGCCCATAACACCTGGCCTTTGCGATTGCAGATCACTATGCCTACATTGGGACGAAAACCGTCGCCATCTATCACGCAATCACCAGACTAAAAAAATAACATAAGGACGATTGTTCCATATTCCCCTATTCCCGGCAAATGATGCTGTCAGCGCCAGCTTGATAGTCAATGTTGAATAACTTGTCTTTTTGTCAATAGTTATAAACAGAAAAAGGATCGTCAGGGGATCGCTTTCCCCCAATTTATGTGGATAAGCTTGTGATAAAGGCTGTATAGCTTGAGATCCCTTCTTCTCTGTTCTTTGAAACACTGGGTAATAAAAACATAAGTAGAGATAAAAAACACTAATAAATCATAAGGATAATATCAAAAAAAAGGATCATGCTGGATCTTTTCACAGCCCGTATAAAAATGACTGTCGTGTTAGTAAGTCTCGGTGCTCAAAGATCAACCAACACCGACTTATCCACAAAACCCAGGTAAACAGAGCGTTAACGGTAAGAAAAAAAAGCTGATTTTTGCCGTTTTGGCCACCGTAAAATCAACATCCGGCCCTGGTGCGCAGTTATCCAGCGTTTCTGTGGATAAGGTTATGCAACAGCATGTTTATACTCGGGTAAAACCGGTATATCATGCAGCCGTTGAAAAGAGCAATAACAAGCTGCTGATAAGTCATTTTAAATCATGAAGTTACAATAACCACTGTCTTTTCGGTCAGTGTTTTTTCATCCTTGGAGGGCGGTCATATCTTGAACCAGCCAATATCCCGTCCTGCATCGATCCCGGCCCTGCTGCTGCGCGCCGAGCAACTGGCCGGCCTGTCGCTGAGAGAGCTGGCGCTATCGTTTGATATCCCGGTTCCTAACGATCTGCGGCGAGACAAGGGCTGGGTGGGACAACTGCTCGAACTGGCGCTGGGAGCCAGCGCAGGATCCAAGCCAGAGCAGGACTTTCCCGAATTGGGTGTCGAGCTGAAAACCATCCCCATCGACGGTCGTGGCAAGCCACTGGAAACCACCTTCGTCAGCGTGGCGCCGCTGACGGACATCGGCGGCCTGCGCTGGGAAGACTCCAACGTACGCAACAAGTTATCCCGGGTATTGTGGATACCGGTGCTCGGAGAACGCAGCCTGGCACCCGGCGACAGGATCATCGGTCAGCCGCTGCTGTGGAGCCCGAGCGAGCAGGAAGAACAGTTGTTACGTCAGGACTGGGAAGAGATTATGGAGCTGATCAGTCTGGGCGAGGTGCAGAGCATCAGCGCCCGGCACGGCCAGGTGCTGCAGCTCAGGCCCAAGGCTGCCAACAGCCGGGCGCTGACCGAGGCGGTAGGTCGCCATGGCCAGCCCATCATGACGCTACCGCGCGGCTTCTATCTTAAAACCAACTTTACCGCGGCCCTGCTGGCCCGACATTTCATGCTCTAGCCAGGGCTTCGCCGAGAAGGGTGAGGAGTGAGGGGTGAGGCACAAAAACAAAAAGGCCCGCATTGGCGGGCCTTTTGACACAACCGGTCGGCTTACTTGCTGCCGCGGGGAGTAAGACGCTCTTTGATACGAGCAGACTTACCAGCACGGTCACGCAGATAGTAAAGCTTGGCGC
>JBFGZI010000018.1:0-16087 GCA_041586855.1 Oceanisphaera sp.
CGCACATCCCGTCTTTTCCAATATAGAGGTTATATGCACTTTAAACATCGACTGCGCGACGCCACCTTCGCCGGGATAGCTGCCTTTGTCGCCGTTATTTTACTGGGCTACCTGAAAAGCTGGGCCCATTTCATGGTACTGAGCGCCCCGCTGGGCGCCACCCTGGTGTTACTGTTGCTGCTACCTTCCGCCCCGTTGTCTCGCCCCAAAAACGTGATTCTGGGACACCTGCTGACCACCGGCATTGCCGTACTCGGCATGGCGCTGATACCCGACCCCATGCTGGGACTGGCCACCTGCTTCGGCCTTGGCATCACCCTCATGGTGCTGACCGACACCCTGCACCCGCCAGCGGGCGCCAACCCGATTCTGATCTATCTGTCCGGCGCCCATCTACCGCCACTGGACTTTATGGTGCCCACCCTGGTCGGCAGCCTCTTCATGGTCGGCTTTGCCAGCCTGTATCACTATATCTTTACCCATCGCCGTTATCCCTTCGGCCCCAGGACCGCCAAGCAAGCGCCGGCCACTCAATCAATACCAGCCACCACCGCCGAAAGTGAGGTTAGCGAGTCGTCATAGATCCTCTGCCCCTTCAATACAGCATATCGGTGCTCAGTTCGGCGGCCGTGACCATCAATGCGGCCCGCTGCCCCCTGGCTACCCCGGCATTGGGGAACACCACCGCCTCTTCCGGCTCCCGGGCACGCCATTGCTGCTCGCCGTCTTCGGCCAGCAGGGCTCCGGCCGGAAAGGCACTGAAATTGGCCACCGTATCGGAAAAATGAAAACAGAACTGTTCACTCTGCTTGATAATTTCCTGGCATACCCTGAAGAGGCGAATTTGTTTCAGATCGAGCACAGGCGGTTGCCAGTCGGGCTCACCGATCAGCTGTTCCAGATTTCGCTCCATGGCGGCAAAGCGGCGGGCGTCGTTCTGGCCAAAAGGCATCACCTTACCCAGCTCCACGGTAAAGGCATGAGCACCGAAACCATGAGCACTGAAATAGCTGAAGGTGGTGGTCGGGCCATGGGCCAGCAGTATGGTGTCGACCCCGGCGCTGCACAAAAAGGCCAGCTGACTGCGGCTATAGGGCGCACCGTGGGTGAAGGGATAGATGGCAAACTTTTCGTATGCCGACGGCCGGATCGCGGTGTGCAGATCGTAATGCAGTCGCTCGGCGCCGTCCCGGGCCTGAAAGAAACGCGTAACGTACTGCTCCAGTCGGGCCGCCCGCTCGCGCTCGTTATTACGCCGCTCCCCCCTTTCATGGGCGCCGGAAAACAACCGGTTGAGGTTTTCTTCCACTTCACGCACCCCCAGATTCATCGCCGCCGGATTGCCGAAGATGAACAGGAGTCGTTGCCGACAAGGTAGACGGCCGCTCAGTATGGCGTTCAGCAAGCGTTCACACAGCTCGATGGGCGCAGTTTCATTGCCGTGTATACCGGAAGACAGCACCAGATCCCGGTTACCCGGCACCGCCGGCTCGATACACAGGACCCCGGTATCCCACACCTGAACCTGGCCACCGTCCGGCAAGGGTTCGCTGAAGGGGGCAAGTTCCCAGGGGTGCGCCCTGCTGAGCGACAAAAAATCATCGAGTCGGCTTCCGTTCACATTTACCTCCAATAAAACCAATAGCAACAAGATATCACGTGGTGATAAAACCTGATTTCAGCAGTAAAGTCTAGCGGTGGCACAATCCATGTGCTTGCAACGTGAAGGGAAATGAGGACATAGCTGAATCAGAATGATTAAAACTGGCAAGAATGATGATAATTCATGCACTTATGAACGTCATCACCGTATGATTATGCATCTTGCATAGGCTGCGATGAGCCTGAGAAATAAACACGAGAAGAACGACAGAGATTGAAATCGGAGGTATTTCAAAGGGGCAGCACTGCCACCCCTTGGTCGGTTAAACGCCGGCTTTGGCAAAAGTGGTGCCGACCAGCTCTTGCGCTTCCCGGATCAGGGTCTCGAGATGCGCCTCGCCGCGAAAGCTTTCCGCATAAATCTTGTAGACCTGCTCGGTGCCGCTGGGCCGCGCCGCAAACCAGCCCTGCTCGGTCACCACCTTGAGCCCGCCGATAGCGGCTCCGTTACCGGGAGCGTGGGTCAAGAGGGCTATGATGGGATCTCCGGCCAGGGTGTCGGCATCAATGGCATCGGCGTCCAGCTTCGCCAGCACCTGTTTCTGGGCCAGGGTGGCGGGCGCATCGACGCGGCGGTATACCGGCTGCCCCAGTTCGGCCACCAGCTGTGCATAGTACTGGTGCGGTGTCAGCCCGGTCACCGCCAGTATTTCCGCCGCCAGTAATGAAGGAATAAAGCCGTCTTTATCGGTACTCCACACTTCGCCGTTCATCCTCAAAAAGGAAGCGCCGGCGCTTTCTTCCCCGACAAAGCCCAGCTGGCCGTCCATCAGATCCTTGACGTACCACTTGAAACCGACCGGTACTTCCATCAGCCGGCGGCCCAGCCGGGCCGCCACCCGGTCGATCATGGAAGAAGACACCAGGGTCTTGCCCACCGCCAGGTTCGGCGACCAGTCCGGCCTGTGGGTGAACAGATAATGAATACACACCGCCAGATAATGATTGGGGTTCATCAGTCCGTCTGCATCGACGATGCCATGGCGGTCGTAATCGGGATCATTACCGCAGGCGATGTCGAAGTCATCCTTCATCGCCAGCAGATTGGCCATGGAATAGGGGCTGGAACAGTCCATGCGGATCTTGCCGTCATGATCCAGGGTCATGAAGGAAAAGGTGGGGTCCTGACAGGGGTTGACCACCGTAATGTCCAGATCATAGCGTTCGGCGATATGTGGCCAATAGGCCAGCCCCGCACCGCCCAGGGGATCGATGCCGATGCGAATGCCGGCATCGCGAATGGCGGCCATGTTCACCACCTCCCCCAGCTCGGCTACATAGTTCGCGATGTAATCAAAGGGCACCGCCTGGACCAATGCCGTTGCCAGTGGCTGGGTACGAATACCATCACCATGAGCGGCAATCAGCGCGTTGGCTCTGTCCTGGATCCAGCCAGTGGCCTCGCTTGATGCCGGCCCACCATCGGAACCATTGTATTTGATGCCACCATCCCGGGGGGGATTATGAGAGGGGGTGATCACGATGCCGTCGGCCAGCGTATCGGGATGGGCTCGGTTGTGATTCAGAATGGCATGAGACACCACCGGCGTCGGCGTATAGCCCCGCTCCGGCTGAATTCTGACTTCCACCTCATTGGCCGTCAGCACTTCAAGCGCCGATCCCCAGGCCGCTTCCGACAGCGCATGGGTGTCCATGCCCAGAAACAGTGGGCCACTCAGTCCCCGCTGGCGGCGGTAGTCGGCAATGGCCTGGCAGATGGCATGGATATGCCGCTCATTGAAGCTGAGATCCAGGGCACAGCCCCGATGCCCCGAGGTACCGAAGGCAACCTGCTGCGACGCCTGGTCGAGGTCGGGCTGCAGCTGGTAATAGGCCGACATCAGCCGGGGAACATTCACCAGCTCGGCGACGTTGGCCGGCATTCCGGCTCTGGGATGTATGCTCATAACAGATCTGTGCTCATAATGGTCCTCTGGCTTACGCTTGTTTTAGATGCTGTGGCACACGCGTTCGATCAATCCGTGGGGATAGCCCATGGCCGCCATCAGCTGAGCCACAATATTGCGTTTGCGACCAGTGTTGGTATTGGTAATTACCCAGTAAGGGCTGCCTTCAATGGCTTTGGGCTTGGTGGTATTACCACTGGCCAGCAGCGCCGCTTCATCGTCGGCAAAATAAATGCGTTTGCGTCCCTTGATATCGCCAGCCTGAGAGAAGGCCGAAGGGTTCTCGCGGTACAGTACCGACAGAATATGCATGAAGCGGTCGATGGCAGACTCCTGGTCCGCCAGCTCACCACCATCGAGCATCTGCTCCACCCCCCGACCCGCCTCGACAACGGGCGCGCCCGCCGCAGCCGCAGCAGGCTCCCGTGGATTAGCCTGCATCGAGTCCAGTTTCAGCAGGCGCCGCAAAATATCCGAGGCACTTTCACCTATATGCCGGGTGTTGCTGGCAATATAACGATAAAGATCTTCATCCACCTCTATGGTTTTCATCATGTTTTCTGGCATGTCCACTCCCAATGACGGAGCCTGATTATACATGGTGCAGGCGATGGGCCCAAGCGGGTTGCGCCGCCGGCATTGGCAGGCAACAATATCGCCCTTGATTCCTCGTCTGGAAATGCACATGCAACTGAATTTTCGCCGCCAGGGGCAAGGTCGACCGGTGATCGTGATCCACGGTCTGTTCGGCAGCCTGGATAACCTGAACGGACTCAGCAAGTCACTGTCCGAGCACTTCGATGTGATCGCCGTGGATGTACGCAACCACGGTTTGTCACCGCGTAGTGACCAGATGCATTATCACGACATGGCCGAGGACATGCTGCACCTGAGCGAGCAGCTGCAACTCGATCGTCCTATACTCGTCGGGCACTCCATGGGCGGCAAGATTGCCATGATGACCGCCGGGCTGGCCCCTGCTGCCATTGGTGGGCTTGTGGTAGCCGACATGGCGCCGGTGGCCTATACCCAGGCCCGCCATGATGAAGTGTTCAAGGGATTGCAGGCCGTGACCGAGGCCGGTTGCCACGATCGCAAAACCGCCGACGAGGTACTGAGCCGCCATGTGAAGATCGCCGGGGTCCGTCAGTTTCTGTTGAAATCCTTTGTCCCCGACAGTGCCGATCCCTGGCGCTTCAACCTGCCGGTGTTGTTCAACCATTATCGCAACATCATGAGCTGGCCCGGGGTCAGCCAGCCTTACCCGGGCCCGGTTCTGTTTATCAAGGGGGGCGAGTCCGACTATCTGCTGCCCGAGCACCAGCCGCAGGTAGCGCAACAGTTCCCCCAGGCCAGGGCCAAGGTGATACCGGGAACCGGCCACTGGCTGCATGCGGAAAAGCCCCAGCTGTTCAATCGCCTGGTACTGGATTTCCTGGCCGAGGCCAGTTAACAGGCTCAAATCCTTTGTGATATAGTGGCGCTCAATTTACGGGTCGGACAACATGATGTCATTGGAACAAATAGAGCTACTGGAGAGCCTCGGTCTCAAGCTGTTTTTCGTGGCGATATTCCTGTTGATCGGACTGGCTATTCAGGATGTACTCAAACGGGGCAAGGTACCCAAATTTGGTCGTTACATCGTCTGGGCAGTCCTGTTTCTGGGCTGTGCCGGCTTTGTGGCCAAGGGCGTTATCGAGGCCGTCTGGGAAGGAGGCGGAGTCGGTTAATTCATGGCCAAGCAAGATACAGACAGAACCACGCTGGACTTGTTCGCCGACGAACGCCGGCGCGGCAGGCCCAAGACCAATCCCCTGCCCCGGGAAGCCCAACTCAAACTCAACAAGCGCAATCAGCTCAAGCGCGATCGTGCACGCGGTCTTCGTCGCATAGAGCTGAAAGTGGACGAACAATTGTTGAGCAGATTGAACTTACTGGCCGCAGAGCAACAGCTCAGCCGGGCCGAATTGATCCAGGCCTTGCTGTTGCAACAGCTTGAGCAGCAGGACGACAATTAGGCCGGGCGGCCTGACCACCCACATTTTCGACAGGTACAGCATTATTATGGCAAGTGTAGGTCTGTTTTTTGGAAGTGACACCGGCAATACTGAAGCCGTGGCCAAGATGATCCAGAAAGAACTGGGCAAGCATCTGATCGAGGTGCACGATATCGCCAAGAGCACCAAAGAGGATATCGCCGGTTTCGATTTGCTGCTGCTCGGTATTCCGACCTGGTACTACGGTGAATCCCAGGCTGACTGGGACGACTTCTTCCCGGAGCTGGAGAACATCGACTTCAACGACAAACTGGTGGCGCTGTTCGGTTGTGGCGATCAGGAAGACTACGCCGAATATTTCCTCGATGCCATGGGCACACTGCGTGAGATCATCGAGCCCAAGGGCGCTATTATCGTTGGCCACTGGCCGACCGAAGGCTACGACTTTGAAGCCTCTCGGGCCCTGGTGGACGACGCCAACTTCATTGGTCTGGGCATAGACGAAGATCGCCAGCCCGAGCTGACTCAGGGCCGGGTAAAAGACTGGTGCAAACAGATATATGAAGAAATGTGTCTGAAGGAGCTGGAAGCTTAAGCCAGTTACTCAGGTCTACTAAGGGACGCGGTGGCGCGTCCCTTTTTTGTATCCATGATACGATGACCGTTGACCGTTATTCCATCACCCAAACATACTCACGAGAACACAGATGAAAAGGTTAAGTGTTTTACTGTTGATACTGTGGTTGCCGGCTGCACTGGCCCAGGCCAACATCAATCCACTCCCCCTGCCGGAAGACAGGGGACAGCCGGTGGGGCAGATACTGCTGCACACCGCTCAGGAAGGTGACACCCTGGCCAGCCTGGCACGCTATTACGGCGTCAGCCCGATATTGGTACTGGCTGCCAACCCGGATCAGGACCTGTTTCTTCTGAAGCCGGGACAAGAAGTCGTGATCCCCAACCAACTGTTACTGCCCCGGGCAGAAACCACCGGCATTGTTATCAATCTCGCCGAACTGAGACTCTACTACTACCCGGAGCAGGGTGATGAAGTGTACGTGTTTCCCATCGGTATCGGCCGGGTCGGCCGGGCCACGCCGGAGATGATCACCCGCATCAGCCAGATGCGAAAAAATCCAACCTGGACTCCTACCGCCACCACCCGTCGCGAGTATGAAGCAAAAGGCCAGCCATTGCCGGCCGTGGTACCGGCAGGGCCGGACAACCCGTTGGGTGAATATGCCATGCGCCTGGCCTACGGCAGCGGCGAATATCTGATTCATGGCACCAATGATCCGCTGGATGTGGGCCTTCGAGCCAGCGCCGGTTGTATTCGTATGTATCCTGAGCATGTAGAATGGCTGTTTGCTCAGGTTGACAGCGGCACCCGGGTACAGGTCGTTAATCAGGCGCTCAAGGTCAGTACCGATCAATACGGTCAGACCTTTGTTGAAGCCCACGAGCCACTGACCCCCGAAGGCCTGGCCGATGAGCGGCCACTGAATATGACGCCGCTGATGCCGTTGCTGGAGCAGGGCGCCGACCGGCAACTGATTGAACAGGTCATCCAGAATCAGCAAGGCATGCCGCAACTGGTAGGACAGTTACCCTAAGGCTCGACACGGGATGACAGACATAAAAAAGCCTGGCGTGAGCCAGGCTTTTTTTTCCGTACCACCCAATTACTTGGTGTAACGGCCCATCTGATCCAGACGAGAGTTGGCGCGGTCGGCAGAAGCACGGGCTTCGGCAACGTCGGCAGCCAGACGATCGATCTTGGCAGAGTTCATTTGCTGGCCTTGCTGAACGGCTTGTACGTCCTGGGCCAGGCTGTCCATTTTGGTTTCCAGTGCGTCGGTAGAGCTACAACCTGCCAGCAGCAGAGTACCCACAACACCACCAACCAACATCATTTTATTACGCATTACAAGCTCCTTGTTCATATGGGAGTCAAAAAGACCACTTAGGCAAGCTAAGTATGGACGAAGTTCCCTGCTTATCGCAAATTATTTTATAAATCATGACAGTAGGAAATTTTGCTTAAGATCCTGATATACCATCTGTTTGTTTATTTTTTGCGCACATAGAGGGTGCGCTCGACTTCGGCGACCAGATTCCCTTCTTCATCCACGATATTGATGCGGAAGCGAGGAAAATATTTATCGCCGCCCTCGGTCGCTTGAAGTATGTCATCCAACCGCTCTCGACTCAAATGAATATCAGCATGGACCCGTCCCCTGCCCGGCTTGAGAAAAGTAACGCTGCCGGCTCTGTCCCACACCTGATAATCCGGCCCCAGTGATGCCATCAACAACATCGAGTAGACAGGATCCGTCATCGAAAACAGGCTGCCACCATATTGGGTACCGTTCGCATTTTTATTCCACCAGCGCAGTACCAACCCAACCCGGCAGTAACTGTAATCACTACTGAGCTGTTCGATACGAATGCCGGCACCCCAGAAGGGCGGCCAGCAGTTCAGGAGTTTCTTCAGTAACCGAGGACGGGAAAATATCAGCTTCATCAATCTCATCCGACCAGTATGACTAGTACCAGATATTAACAAAGAATAAGCAGAAATGGGCAGGCTTCCGGGCCGATCTTTTGACCCCTGCGGCAAAGCCAGATTGCGGTTGCCTTTAGGGTCGGGAACAAGCACAATGAAAGCAATAACCAAACGAAATGCGAAACATTATTCTTATGGCTGACAACAATCAAGCGCTGAAAAAAGCAGGTCTCAAAGTCACGCTCCCCCGCGTGAAGATTCTTGAGTTGCTGCAGCAACCCGAAACCCAGCACGTCAGTGCAGAAGATCTGTACAAACTACTGATTGACCAGGGTGAAGAGATTGGCTTGGCCACCGTTTATCGAGTACTGAATCAGTTCGATGACGCCGGCATCGTAGCCCGTCACCATTTCGAAGGCGGAAAATCGGTATTTGAACTGGCGAGCCAGGAACATCATGATCATCTGGTGTGCCTCGACTGTGGCAAGGTCATCGAGTTCCACGACGAGATCATAGAGCAGCGTCAGCGTGACATTTCCGCGCAATACAATATCAAGCTAACCAATCATAGCCTGTACCTCTATGGGCACTGCCTGAACGATAACTGCAGTCATAATGACGAAAAAAACTAGGGTCACCATCACGATTAAAAAAGCCGCAGTAAACTGCGGCTTTTTTATGGCTGAGATTAGCCTTCTTCCTTGCCCCAGGAGTCACGCAGTGCCACCGTCAGGTTGAACACCATGCCATCGGCCTTGCTATCCCGACAGAAGTACCCTTCCCGCTCAAACTGGAACGCATGTTCCGGCTCGGCCTGACACAATGACGGTTCAACCACGGCGCCGCTCAGCACCTGCAACGAGCCCGGATTCAGCGCCTGTTCGAACGACTCGGCAGCACCCGGGTTGGGCACATTGAATAACCGGTCATACAGACGCACCTCGGCAGGCACCCCATGACGAGCCGATACCCAGTGGATCACGCCCTTGACCTTGCGGCCGTCGGCCGGATCCTTGCCCAGGGTATCGGGATCGTAGCTACAAAAAATGGTGGTGATCTTGCCGTCAGCGTCTTTTTCTACCCGCTCGGCCTTGATCACATACGCATTACGCAACCGTACTTCCTTGCCCAGCACCAACCGCTTGTACTTCTTGTTGGCTTCTTCACGGAAGTCTGCTTCATCTATATAGATGTCGCGGGTAAAGGGCAGCTTGCGGGTCCCCATTTCCGGCTTGTTGGGATGATTGGGCGCCGTCAGCGTTTCTTCATGATCCTCGGCCAGATTTTCAATCACCAGCCGTACCGGACGCAATACCGCCATGGCGCGCGGCGCATTGTCATTCAGATCGTCCCGAATACAGGCTTCCAGCATGCCCATTTCTACCGTGTTATCCTGCTTGGTCACACCGATGCGCAAACAGAATTCACGGATAGAGGCCGGTGTATAGCCGCGGCGGCGCAAGCCGGAGATGGTCGGCATACGCGGATCATCCCAGCCCTCGACGTGACCCTCGGACACCAGCTGATTGAGCTTGCGCTTGGACATCACAGTATATTCCAGATTGAGCCGGGAGAACTCGTACTGGCGTGGATGGCACTCGATGCTGATGTTGTCCAGCACCCAGTCATAGAGGCGACGGTTATCCTGGAATTCCAGGGTGCACAGAGAATGGCTGATACCTTCAATGGCGTCCGAAATGCAGTGGGTAAAGTCATACATCGGGTAGATGCACCACTTGTCACCGGTCTGATGATGGTGGGCGAAACGCACCCGGTACAGCACGGGGTCGCGCAGCACCATAAAAGGAGAGGCCATGTCGATTTTGGCCCGCAGACAGGCGGTGCCTTCCGCAAAGTCACCGTTACGCATGCGGGTAAACAGGCTCAGGTTTTCCTCAACCGGCCGATTCCGATACGGGCTGCTACGACCCGGAGAGGTCAGGGTGCCACGATACTCGCGGATCTGCTCGGGGGTCAGCTCGTCGACATAGGCCAGACCTTTTTCGATCAACTCAACCGCATAGCCGTACAGTCGGTCGAAATAGTCGGAGGAATAGCGAATGTCGCCACTCCATTCAAAGCCTAACCACTGCACATCGCGCTGGATCGACTCGACGTATTCGACGCTCTCTTTTTCCGGGTTGGTGTCATCGAAGCGCAGATTACAGTGTCCCTGGTAATCCTGTGCGATACCGAAATTCAGACAGATGGATTTGGCATGGCCAATATGCAGATATCCATTCGGCTCGGGTGGAAAGCGGGTTTGCACCGACTGATGTTTGCCACTGGCTAAATCTTCATCAATGATTTGACGAATAAAATTGCTGGGACGATGGTCCGCCTGACTCATTCATGCACCTCGAACGTGGGAATGACATAATCAAACGTCCATGATCCATGATCTCCGCCCTCTGCTCAATAGCCAGAGCAGGAATAACCGGTTTTGCCAATCAAAAAGCCGGTTGCTGGCGAAATGGCCGCCAGTTGAATGCAAAACGGGATGGGCTCTCGCCCATCCCGTTAAACAACATTATTGCAACGATGTTAATCACATCATCTGCAGGTCCGTCTTACTCTTCAATCGGCAGCGTCTGCTGCACGTACTGACCCGGGGCCGGCATCAGGCAGGGACATTCTTCAGAGCCCGGGGCACGCGCCGGTACCTGTTTGTCGCCCAGATAGGGCGTGACCCACTGTTGCCAGTGTGGCCACCAGGAGCCCGCCTCCCGTCTGGCCGAGGCCAGCCACTGATCCGGACTGTCGAAGTCGGCGTCACTGAGCCAGTAGCCGTATTTGTTCTTGTGCGGAGGATTGACCACACCGGCCACATGACCAGACTCACCCAGTACCAGAGTCGAATCACCACCGAGCAAGCGAGAGCCACCGAAGGTCGCGTCCCACAGGGCGATATGATCTTCCTTGGTAGACAGGAAGTAACTCGGTGTCTTGATCTTGCCCAGATCGATACCAAAGTTACCGACCTTGACCTCGCCGGACTGACTCAGGCGATTGTCGAGATACAGCTCGCGCAACAAGAAGCTGGCACAGGTGGCGCTCAGGTTGGTGCTGTCGCTGTTCCAGTACAGGATATCGAAGTCCGAAGGTTCCTCTCCCTTGAGATAATTATCGATGTAGTAGTTCCAGTAGAGGCTGTTTTCCCGCAACAGGCTGAAGGTCACCGCCATCTGCCGGCCATCGAAGAAGCCCTGGGACTCGCTCATCTGCTCGATGGCGCTGACCACGGGATCGTTGATAAAGACGCCGACCTCTCCGGGCTGGGTAAAGTCCAGCAGCGTGGTGAGAAAGGTGGCACTCTTCACGCGCGACTTCATCCGTCGTGCCGCATACAAGGCCATGGTGGTCGCCAGCAAGGTGCCACCGATGCAATAACCAATGGCGTTGACTTCTTTCTCGCCGGTGATTTGCTCGATGACACGAATCGCTTCCATGGTACCGGAATGGATCAGATCCGGAAAACCGATGCTGGCCTGATCTTTGCCCGGGTTGCGCCAGGACATGATAAAGACGGTGTGTCCCTGATCCCGCAGCCAGCCGACCAGCGAATTCTGCTCTTTCAGATCCAGAATATAGAATTTGTTGATAAAAGGCGGTATCACCAACAAGGGTGTCTGATGCACGGTCTCGGTACTGGCGCCGTACTGGATCAGCTCGAAAATATCGTTTCTGAACACCACTTCACCCGGCGTGGTGGCCAGATCCTGTCCCAGGGTAAAGGCACCCTGGCGGGTCATGCGGATTTTCAGCAGGTCGGCACTGGCCGCCATGTCTTCCTGAAACAGCTCTATCCCCTTGACCAGATTGGCGCCCCTTTCTTCCAGGGTGCGCTGTAACAGCTCCGGGTTACTCCAGATGAAGTTGGTCGGTGCAAGCGCGTTGATGGTCTGACGAAAGGTAAAACTCAGCCGCTGGCGAACCGGTTCCGGTACACCCTCCACCACTTCCAGCATCTCGGTCAGTGATTTGGCGAAGTGCAGGTAAGACTGACGCATGAAATCGAAGTGAGGATCGTTTTTCCAGGACTGATGCTGAAAGCGTCGATCGCCAGGTGGATTCTGTACCAGACTTTCGGTGCTGTTATCCATGCTTTTGATCATGCTGTTTTGACAGATAGCCAGTTGACCCTGCCACCATTGCATCTGCATATCGAGCAGACGCATCGGGTTGGTCGACACTGCCTGGTAAAAAACCTTTAAATCCTCGGAGTTGACTTGTGATAACGCCTGGGTTACCGCGTTATCACCCATTCTGGCTTTTTGCATTTCTGACCACATGGTTTCATTCCAGTTAAAAAACTGGCCTATGGGGTCGCTACCATTAAACGTATCTTGTTGCATTGTCCCTCCCTGAGAGAAATTGAGCCTACCCTACAACAACAACGGGAAGGAGCCGTCAAGCCCCTTCCCTGCAATATGTACTAGCTGAAGGGGTAACCCTTGACAGACTTTATTTTTTCTGTGCGTCTGCCGCCAGTGTTTCCAGGCCGGACTTGAATTCCTGCGTCAGTTCCGCCAGTTTTTTTCCGTCTTCCATCATCTGCTGGCTGATTCGGGTCATGGTTTCCAGCTGCTTGGAACCACAGCTCACCAGATCCTGTATATCTTTTACCTGAGCACCGGCCTGTAGCTGAGACAGACCGATATCCGCATACTGGCGGGCGGCGTCCAGCTGGAGGTTAGTCAGATCGGTGAAATTTTTGGCGACCAGCTGATTAAACTTCAGCAGCGGGGCAAAGGTTTTTTCGGAGTGCTCGTTAAAGTTCTGGAAAATATTCGTGTACATAACTCGTTCCTTAAATATTAGAAGCCAATAACAAGACCCAATTAAACCCGTTTCAGCACCACGGCCGTGCCCATGCCACCACCGACGCACAGTGAGGCCAGACCCAACGAGCTGTTGCTGCGTTGCAGTTCATACAGCAAGGTCACCAGAATACGGTTACCGGAAGCACCCAGCGGATGACCCAGGGCGATGGCGCCACCATTGATATTGGTTTTTTCCAGCAGCGCCTGCTCGGCGACGTCGTGCTTGACAGACAATTGACTGACCACGCCCAAGGCCTGACCGGCAAAGGCTTCGTTAAGCTCCAGGCGCTCCATTTGTGCCAGGGTGAGACCGGCACGAGCCAGCGCCTGCTCAATGGCCGGCACCGGACCCAGCCCCATGATCTCGGGGTTAATACCACCCTGACCGTAGCTGACCACTTCCGCCAGCGGTGTCAGACCATACTTCTCTACCGCCGCCTTGCTGGCCACGATAATGGCGCTACCGCCGTCGTTGATACCGGAGGCGTTACCGGCGGTCACCGAGCCACCATCACGCTTGAACGCCGGGCGCAGTTTGGCCAGGCCCTCGGTCGTGGTGCCGGCCTTGGGATACTCATCGGTATCAACCGTCAGGGTTTCCTTGCGGGTTGTCACTTCTACCGGCACGATTTCGGCCTTGAAGTGGCCCGCTTCGATGGCGGCCACCGCCTTCGCCTGGCTGGCCGCGGCCAGTGCATCCTGCTGTTCGCGGCTGATATTTTCCTGCGCCACCACGTTTTCGGCGGTCACGCCCATGTGGTATTTATTGAACGCGTCGGTCAGACCGTCGTTGATCAGCAGATCGGACAGCGCCATGTCACCCATCTTGTGACCATTACGCAGATCACCTTTCACCACGAAAGGAATTTGCGACATGTTTTCACAACCGGCAGCCACCACCACATCGGCGTCACCGGCCTTGATGTGAGCGCAGGCATCCATCAGTGTCTTCATACCGCTGCCACAGACCATATTCAGGCTGTAAGCAGGGACGCCAACCGGAATACCGGCGGCCAGGGAGGCCTGACGGCCAATACCCATGCCCTGGCCGGCGCCAATCACGTTGCCGACGATCACTTCGTTCACATGCTCGGCCGCCAGTCCGGCCTGAGCCAGGGCGCCTTTAATGGCAATACCGGCCAGCTCGGCTGCAGGAATGGTTTTCAATGCACCACAGAAACTACCAATAGGTGTACGTTTTGCCGCAACAATGTATACAGATTCAGCCATAAATTATATTCACTCTTTAAATAACGGATACTGGTTTTTTCTTATTACATGCTCTTTAACATGTAATTACTGCATGTAAAGGCCGCCGTTAACCGACAGCGTTTCACCGGTAACGTAGCCGCCATATTCACCCGCCAGATAAAGAACGGCACCGGCCACTTCTTCTGTGGTTGCCAGTCGCTTCATGGGAATGGTCGCTTTAATGGAGTCCAGTACATCTTCACGAATGGCCGTCACCATAGGTGTGGCTGTATAACCGGGGGCGACGGCATTAACGCAAACACCAAAACGGGCACCTTCTGCGGCCAGCGCCTTGGTGAAACCAATCATGCCAGCCTTGGCAGCCGAATAGTTTACCTGGCCATACTGACCTTTCAGTCCGTTGACTGAGGAAATATTGATAATGCGGCCGCTGCCCTGCTCACACATCAGATTGAATATCGGCTGTGTTACGCTGAACAGGCTGTTGAGGTTGGTTTCCATCACCTGCTGCCACTGATCCCAGGACATCTTTTTAAAGGTTGAATCACGGGTAATGCCGGCATTGTTAACCAAGATGTCGATACGACCCAGTTCGCGCAGGGCCTCCGGCAGTACTTCACTGACGGCTGCATGGTTACTGACATCCAGGGCCAGCAGCTGAATATCGCCACCGTCCAGCTTTTCTTCCTGCAGCCAGCTGGCTGCTTGTTCTTCCTTACCGGGACGGTGTGTTGCTACAACTTTGTATCCATTATTTAAGAATAAGCGACACACTTCTGTACCGATTCCGCCTGCAGCTCCAGTAACCAGAACAGTTTTTTTATCCGACATTCAACGTACTCCCTTTTGCATTGATCTTTGTCATTAAAAGTCCAGCGTTATGCTGAGCTTAAAAACCGAAGACGCGGCGTTCATCAGCCATCATATAAACGCACCAGAAAAACCGACTTTACAACAGTCAGTACTTGCGCCAACGTTGTGGCACTACTATAAGCTTGTTTTTATGACAAATGAATTAACTTGCGCACGTTTCTTATTAAAACCATAAAAAATATTTAGGCACTAAAAAACGAGGCCAAAACCAGATATAAAACCAGATATAAAACCACCAAAAACCACAAGACAGATAAAAACACTACACCAAGTTGTCATCAAATCACCTCAACATTTGTATATACCTTTCGTGCCACCCTAATATATACAACCTGATTTTTGATGAGCGCTGCAACATATCCCTCTTATTTTTCTATCACATAAGTGATACCAAACTGATTAAAATAACTGATCTATTTGGTTACTCTGCAAAGGTCGGACAAAGGGCCAGCTCCGCCGACACGCCGTGAAAGGTAAACCAGCCCCAGAATCCACAAGAGTTATGCCACATTCCTTACCTGTTCGGCCTGATCCTTCAAGGCACAGTCAGATAACCGGTCCCTGGCCTGAAGCCATCACCTCATCATTGCTAGGGTCTGTTGACCTTTCACGGTTAAATTTTGTTCGAGAAAAACGCGTTTAGCCGAACCCGCAGGGCAGCGCTTGTGGGGTCTTGCTACTGCGTTATCGCTTATTTATGTAGAGTGACTACATGGCATAAGCGCTGCCTTGTATCAAGACCCCACAAGCTGCTGCAAAAATCATCGCGAAAGGTCAACAGACCCTAGGATGCCCAATAAAAACAGCATGTTACGCTTTTTTTATGTTAAGTACAAGGTGAGGTTGTTTCCTGAACCATTAAGCTCGTTGGAGAGGGTGTTTTGCCGTGGATTTCTGACAGTCCATGCTCAATACTTTGCTACGCGTTAATTCAGGCCGCTGAAGCGAGGCGCCAGGTTGCCTATGATACCAATCTATAAAACTAACTGATCTGTTTAGCTGCCCTGTATAAGGTCGAACGAAAGGTCTACTCCACCGACACGCTTCAAGTACGTCCATGTAACGCTCAGCACATGACGTCCTGTCATGTGATGGCCGCTGGAGTAG
>JBFGZI010000019.1:0-15680 GCA_041586855.1 Oceanisphaera sp.
CCGGCAAAAGAGCCAGTGCCGGCCATGGCCACCGACTATCAGACCATTCTCACCGAAGAGCAGCTGCAGGAATGGGTGGAACGGCTGGCCCGGGCGCCTTATTTCGCCTTCGACACCGAAACCACCAGCCTCAACTACCGGGATGCCCGGGTAGTGGGCGTGTCTTTTGCGGTCGATCCGGGCCAGGCGGCCTATGTGCCCTTCGGCCACGACTATCTGGATGCGCCCGAGCAGTTGAGCGAAACTATTGTGTTGGGTACGCTCAAGCCGCTGCTGGAAGACGAGCGGCTCGTCAAGCTGGGCCAGAACCTGAAGTACGATGCCAATGTGCTGAAAAATCACGGCATCGAGCTGAAAGGTATTGGTCTGGATACCATGCTGGAGTCCTATGTGCTCAATTCGGTGCAGACCCGGCACGACATGGACAGCATGGCGGCGTTTTTCCTCAACCATAACACCATGTCGTTCGAGTCGATTGCCGGCAAGGGCGCCAAACAGCTGACCTTCAACCAGATACCGCTGGAGCAGGCGGCCCCCTATGCGGCGGAAGACGCCGACATTACCCTGCGGCTGCATCATCACCTGGCCCCCAAGCTGGCCGCCGAGCCCGATCTGCAGCAGGTGTTCAGTGATATCGAGATGCCGTTGGTGCCGATTCTGGCGCAGATGGAATACACGGGGGTGGGTATCGACAGCGGCCTGCTGGCGGTTCAGAGCGACGAGCTTGCCAAACGACTGAAAGAACTGGAGCTGGAAGCCTTCGAGCTGGCCGGCGAACCTTTCAATCTCGGCTCCCCCAAGCAGCTGGGCGAAATTCTGTTCAACAAGCTCGAACTGCCGGTGTTGAAAAAAACCCCCAAGGGGGCGCCGTCCACCGCCGAAGAAGTGTTGCAGGAGCTGGCGCTGGACTACCCACTGCCCAAACTGCTGATGGAATACCGGGGACTGAGCAAGCTAAAGTCCACCTACACCGACAAGCTGCCGCAGATGGTCAACGAGCACAGCGGCCGCATTCACACCTCTTACCATCAGGCCAACACCGCCACCGGCCGCCTGTCGTCGTCGGATCCCAACTTGCAGAATATCCCCATCCGTACCGCGGAAGGGCGGCGTATTCGCCAGGCCTTCGTGGCGGCGCCTGGTTACAAGCTGGTGGCGGCGGATTACTCCCAGATTGAACTGCGCATCATGGCGCACCTGTCCCGGGACCAGGGCCTGCTGGATGCCTTCGCCCAGGGGCTGGATATTCACAAGGCCACTGCCGCCGAGGTATTCGGCGTGGCGCTGGATAAGGTGACTACCGAGCAGCGTCGTCGGGCCAAGGCCATCAACTTCGGTCTGATCTACGGCATGAGCGCCTTCGGGCTGTCGCGCCAGCTCGGCATTTCCCGCGCCGAATCGCAGAGCTACATGGATATCTATTTTGAGCGGTATCCTGGCGTGTTGCGCTACATGGAAGACACCCGCACCCTGGCTGCCGACAAGGGCTATGTCTCCACCCTGTTCGGTCGCCGGCTGTATCTGCCGGAAATCAATGCCAGGAACGGCGCCCGCCGCAAGGGGGCCGAACGGGCCGCTATCAACGCGCCCATGCAGGGTACCGCCGCCGATATCATCAAGAAGGCGATGATCAAGGTCGCCGGCTGGCTGGAGCAGCAGGCGGACGATGAGGTGCGCATGCTGATGCAGGTGCACGATGAACTGGTGTTCGAAATCCGCGAAGACAAGGTCGAGGCCTTCAAGGAGCAGATCCGCGAGCGGATGGAGCAGGCCGCCAGCCTGGACGTGCCGTTGCTGGTGGAAGTCGGCGAAGGCGACAACTGGGATCAGGCGCATTAACTATTGTGTGAGGTGTAAGGCGTGAAGAGTGAGGGGTAAAACACCGCACGCCTCACCATTTACTCCTCACGGCTTCCGGCTGGCCTTTACGGGGCCAGGTCGTTATTATCGAAGGCTGTTAGTCGGGGGGCCGCAAGGCTGAGACGGTAATTGAACCGGACCCGCTGTACCTGATCCAGTTAATGCTGGCGTAGGGAACTAATGGGCAAACGCCAGTTTGCCGGTGGTTCCTTCGCCCGGAGGACCATAAGGATATGCCCAGTAAAAAACCGATAGTACTCACCATCGCCGGATCCGACAGCGGTGGCGGTGCCGGTATTCAGGCCGATATCAAGGCCATTTCTGCCACCGGCGGCTATGCCTGCTCGGTGATCTCCGCCCTGACCGCTCAGAACACCCGTGGTGTCAGCGCCGTGCATCCGGTGCCCCAGGATATGATCCGGGCCCAGCTGGAGGCGGTGTTCAGCGACCTGCAGGTCACTGCGGTCAAGGTCGGCATGCTCGGCGACAGCGCCACCATCAGTACCGTGGCCGAAGCGCTGCGTTGTTATCGTCCGGCCCACCTGGTGGTGGATCCGGTGATGGTCACCGCCAATGGCGACATGTTGCTGGCCGAAGAGGCGGTGAACAGCCTGCGCGAGGAGCTGCTGCCGCTGGCCGATGTGATCACCCCCAACCTGCCGGAAGCGGCGGCGCTGATCGGCAGCCCCCTGCCGGCGAGCCTGGCAGAGGTCGAGTCCCTGTTCGAGGGGCTTGCCAGTCTGGACTGTGCCGCCGTGCTGCTCAAGGGCGGTTTTCTGCAGCAGGAGTCGCGCAGCCCGGACTGGTTGCTGAGGGGCGGTGAGGTACGTTGTTTCGATACCCCCAGGGTGATCACCGGCAATACCCACGGCACCGGCTGCACCCTGTCGGCAGCACTGGCCTGCTATCTGGGCCAGGGACTGTCCATGGATCTGGCGGTGTCCAGCGCCAAGCATTACATCGACAGAGCCATTCTGGCCGGCAGTAGCCTGCGTATCGGTCAGGGACGAGGCCCGGTGGAGCACTTCTTCGATCGTTGAATGCCTAAATAGCGATCAGCATCGCACGCAGAGCCGCCATTACCGGGCTCTGCTTGCGTTTTGTCGGAGTGGCTTGTAGTATCGGCCGCCATAAAAACTCAAAAAAATCGATTAACTTCTTGAAAATCAATCGAAACACTTCCTTACTATAGCCTGCGTCCTGTGCTGTTCTCCCTCTGTTTTTTCGCTAATACTGTTGCCTGAACAGGCATGGAAATGAGGCCGTTTGCCTATGCTTTTTGCTGTTATTTCGGGTTTTGTGTTAGCTGTGCTGGTACCCCGCCTGTCGTCTGTTCTGGGGGCAAAAATCGGCTGGTGCCTGGCCTTGTTGCCGGCTGTCCTGTTTGGCTACTTTCTGACGTTCTGGGCGCAGGTGACCAACGGTCAGGTGGTTCTGCTCAGTCATGAATGGATTCCCAGTCTGGGGATCAACCTCAACTTCATGGTCGATGGCCTCAGCCTGATGTTTGCGCTGCTGATCACCGGTATCGGCACCTTCATCTTTATCTATGCGGGCTGCTACCTGCAGGGTCACAAAGATATTCACAAGTTGCTGATGTATCTGCTGGCCTTCATGGGAGCCATGCTGGGGCTGGTGCTGTCCAGCAACCTGATTTCCCTGTTTATATTCTGGGAGCTGACCAGCTTTACCTCTTATCTGCTGATCGGCTTCAACCACGAGCAGGAAAAGGCCCGCAAGGCGGCGCTGCAGGGGCTCTTTATCACCGCCGGCGGCGGCCTGGCGCTGATGGCCGGGTTGATCCTGCTGGGCCATCTCGGTGGCAGCTTCGAGCTGAACGAGCTGCTGGCCCAGGGCACGGACATACAGCAGCAACCGCTGTTTCTGGCGATGATGGTGCTGGTGCTGCTGGGGGCCTTCACCAAATCGGCCCAGACGCCGTTTCACTTCTGGCTGCCCAATGCCATGGCGGCGCCGACCCCGGTCAGCGCCTATCTGCACTCGGCCACCATGGTCAAGGCGGGGGTTTATCTGATGGCCCGGCTGCAGCCGATGATGGCCGGCAGCGAGGCCTGGATGCTGACCCTGTCGCTGTTTGGCGGCGTGACCATGACGGTCGGCGCCCTGATGGCGGCGTGCAGCACCGATCTCAAGCGGATTCTCGCCTTTTCCACCATCATGGCCCTGGGCACCCTGACCATGCTGATTGGTATCGGCACCCCCCATGCGCTGGAGGCGGCCATGGTGTTTCTGCTGGCCCATGCTCTCTACAAGGGCGCGCTCTTCATGGCGGCGGGCACCCTGGATCATGCCACCGGCACCAAGGATGTGCGCGATCTGGGTGGCTTGCGCAAATATATGCCGCAGACGACGCTGTTCATCGCCCTGGCGGCGCTGTCGCTAGCCGGCATTCCGCCCCTGTTCGGTTTTATCGCCAAGGAGCTGATGTTCGAATCGGCGCTGGGTGCGCCCTGGTTGTCGGGCCTGCTGATCGGGTTGTCGGTGATCACCGCCATCGGCATAGTGGCCGCCGCGGCCCTGGTGGCGATCAAACCCTTTTATGGTGCCTTGAAGCCCACGCCGAAAACGCCCCACGAAGCACCTCTGTCATTGCGGCTGGGCTTTACCATACTGGCCATCGTCGGCCTTTTACTGGGATTGATGCCCGGTCTGGTCACGCCCCTGCTGCAGGCGGCGGTCACCGCCATTGGCGGCGCCCCGGCGGCCGAGCCGGAACTGGCGCTGTGGCATGGCTTCAACCTGCCCTTGCTGCTCAGCGGCCTGGCGCTGTTATGTGGCGGACTCCTGTACCACTACTGGGAGCGGGTTCGTGACCCTCTGGCCGCCGCCCTCAGGCCCCTGGCCTATGGCCCCGAGCGGGGTTATGAGCGGATGATGGACGGTCTGGTGGCGCTGGCCCAATGGCAGACCCGTATACTGCAGAATGGCTACATGACCCACTATATTCTGACCATACTGCTGACCACCATAGCGCTGCTGGCCTATGCCTTCTGGTCCGAAGACGCCTTTGTCTACTCCCTGTCGTTTGAGGGGGTGCGCTTCTACGAGGTGGTGATCAGCCTGTTGATGATAGTGGCGGTGGTGTATGCCGGCGCCACCCATCTTCGGTTGGGCTCGGTGGCCGCTATCGGCGTGCTGGGGTTTGCCATGGCGATGATTTATGTGTTCTTCAGCGCCCCGGATCTGGCCATTACCCAGGTGCTGGTCGAAACCCTGACCGTGATCATGCTGGTGCTGGTGCTGTTTCGTCTGCCCGGCTTCCAGTACCTGTCGAGTCCGCTGGTGCGTTGTCGCGATGCGGCCGTGGCCGGGGCCTTCGGCGTGCTGGTGACCATGATGGTGCTCACCGTGAACCAGTCTTCTCTGCCGGGTGAGGGCATTACCGCCTACCTGGTGGAAAACAGCTATGTGGCGGCGCACGGGCGCAACATCGTCAACGTCATCCTGGTCGACTTCCGGGCGCTGGATACGCTGGGTGAGATCTTCGTGCTGGCGCTGGCGGCCATCGGCGTCAATGCCATGATCCGCTTCCGCTGGGAGACCCAGAAATGAGATCCGATAATTCCATCATTCTGCAGACCGCCACCCGTTTGCTGGTGCCGCTGTTGCTGCTGTTCTCCGTCTTTTTGCTGTTGCGCGGCCATAACGAGCCCGGGGGCGGCTTTATCGCCGGTCTGGTGGCGTCGAGCGCCTTTGCCCTGCATTTGTTTGCCTTCGATGCCAGCAGCACCAGGAAGCTGCTGAAGGTGGAAAGCCAGCTGCTGATGGGTGCTGGCCTCTTGCTGGCGCTGCTGAGTGGCATGGTAGGCGTGGTATTCCGGGGCCAGCCCTTTCTCACCAGCCAGTGGGGCACCTTCTATGTGCCGGGCATCGGTGAGCTGGCGGTGAGTACTCCCTTGCTGTTCGATATCGGCGTTTACCTGGTGGTGATCGGCGTGGTGTCGACCATATTGCTGTCACTGGACAAGGTGGAGGAATAAATGGAAAACCTGTTTGCTTTCGTGATTGGCGGTCTCTACGCCACGGCGCTGTTCATGATGCTGAGACGCAGCATCGTCAAACTGGTGATCGGGCTAATGATACTGTCCAACGCCGCCAACCTGCTTATTCTCACCGGTGGTGGCCTGGTGCGCGGGGCGCCGCCCTTGATCCCGGACGGGCTCGAACAGGCGGCAGGCCCCATGGCCGACCCGCTGCCCCAGGCGCTGATCCTGACCGCCATCGTCATCAGCTTTGGTGTACTGGCCTTCGCCGTGGTGTTGATCCACCGGGCCTATGAAGTCATCGGCGCCGATGATATGAACGAAATGAAGAGCACAGACTCGTGAATATAGCCGTTATTCTACCCATTTTTATTCCCATGCTGGCCGGTGCCCTGACCCTGATCTGTTGGCGCTGGCGATTGGTGCAGCGCTGGATTTCGGTGCTGTCCGGCAGCGGCCTCTTGTTGGCCGCGCTCTATCTGTTCAGCCAGGTGCGCCAGGAAGGCATTCTGGTGGCCTACGTTGGTAACTGGTCGGCACCTTACGGCATCACCCTGGTGGCGGATCTGCTCAGCGCCATCATGGTGCTGGTCACCGGTATCATAGGCCTGGCGGTGGCGGTTTACTCCCTGGCCACCATGAGCCGCAACCACGAGGCCTTCGGATATTACCCCTTGTTGCACCTGATGTTGGCCGGGGTGGTGGGTGCCTTTCTGACCGGCGACATTTTCAACCTCTATGTCTGGTTCGAGATCATGCTGGTGGCCTCGTTCGGCCTGATGATTCTGGGCGGCGAGCGGGCGCAGATGGAGGGGGCGCTCAAGTACGTGACCCTGAACCTGATCTCGTCGGCGCTGTTTCTGACCGCCGTGGGCCTGCTGTACGGCTATGCCGGTACCCTGAACATGGCGGATCTGGCGCTTAAACTGGGTCATGGCGAGCAGCCGGGGCTGGTGACGGTCATCGCCATGCTGTTTCTGGTGGCCTTCGGCATCAAGGCGGCGGCCTTTCCGCTGTTCTTCTGGCTGCCGGCCTCCTATCACACGCCGCCGGTGGCGGTTTCGGCGGTGTTCGCCGGTCTGCTGACCAAGGTCGGGGTCTATGCCCTGTATCGGGTGTTCAGTCTGATCTTCGTGCAGGATGTGGAGTTGACTCACCATACGATATTGATGGGCATGGGCATCTTCACCATGCTGACCGGGGTGCTGGGGGCGGCGGCCCAGTTCGAGGTGCGCCGCATTCTTTCTTTCCATATCGTCAGCCAGATTGGCTACATGCTGGTGGGGCTGGCGCTCTTTACCCCGCTGGCCCTCGCCGGCGGTGTCTTCTACATCTTCCATCACATCATAGTGAAGACCAATCTGTTCCTGATCAGCGGCATCATGTACCGCTATCATGGCAGCTATGATCTGGCGCGACTGGGAGGTCTGTATCGCTCTGCCCCCTGGCTGGCGCTGCTGTTCCTGATCCCGGCCATGTCGCTGGCGGGGTTGCCGCCCTTGTCGGGTTTTTTCGCCAAATACACGGTGATCAAGGCCGGTATAGCAGCCGAGTCCTGGTTTATGGTGGCCATCGCCCTGATCGTGGGTCTGCTGACGCTGTATTCCATGGTCAAGATCTGGGCCGAGGCCTTCTGGAAGCCTTTGCCGGAAGAGGCCAAGCCTTTGCGTGGTGACAGAGATCCGCATCTGTATATCCTGTATCTGCCGGTGCTGACTCTGGCGTTGCTGACGCTGGCCATCGGCTTCGGTGCCGAGTGGTCCGTGCAACTGGCGATGGAGACGGCGGATCAGCTGCTGACGCCGGCCGGTTATATCGAGGCGGTACTGGGAGTAAGCCGATGAAAGCCTTTGGTTGGAATATGTTGCTGGCCCTGTGTTGGGTCATTTTGTCCGGCACCTACAGTATCGGCAACCTGGTGGCCGGCATGCTGCTGAGTTATCTGGTGCTGGCCTATGTGGAGCGGGACAAGCCGGTGTTTGCCAGTTACTTCGGCAAACTGCCGCAGATCATCCGCTTCATCCTGTTTTTCATCTGGGATCTGATCAAGGCCAACGCCCGGGTAGCTTACGATGTGCTGACCCCCACTCACCTGATGAGACCCGGGGTGATCGCCATTCCGCTGGATCTCAAGGATGACGCCGGTATCACCCTGTATGCCAACCTGATCACCGTCACCCCGGGCTCGCTGGCGCTGGATGTGTCCAGCGATCGCAAGGTGCTTTATGTGCATATGATGTATCTGGATGACGAGTCCCGCCAACTGGCGGAATTGAAGGCCCTGGAGGCCCGTGTACTGAACCTGTTGAGGTAAGCCGATGCTTGATATTGCGATTACGTTATCCTTTATTTTTTTGAGTATCGGGCTGGTACTGGCAGCGGTGCGGCTGCTGCGTGGCCCGACCCTGCCGGACCGGGTGGTGGCGCTAGAGGTGATTGCCTCGTTGACGGTGGGATTTATTCTGCTGTACAGCGTCAGCTACGAGGTGCCCCAGTTTATCGATGTAGCCATAGTGCTGGCGCTGACCTCCTTCATGGCCGCCGTGGGGTTTGCCCGCTATCTGGAACGGGGAGGCGAGCGCCATGATGACTGAAATCATCACCAGCCTGTTACTGCTGCTCGGCTCCTTTCTGATGCTGCTGTCCGGTATCGGTATTATTCGCATGCCGGATCTGCTGACCCGGATGCACGCCACCAGCAAGGCGGGTGCCCTGGGGATTGGCCTGATGGCCTGTGGCTTTGCGGTGTTTTACGGTGACGATACCAGCGTGGTGGTCCGTGCGCTGGCGATGGTGCTGTTTGTGCTCGTCACGGCGCCGGTGGCGGCCCATGTGCTGGCCCGGGCCGGTTACTTTGTCGGCATCAAGCTGTGGGAAGGCACGATCAAGGACGTGATCAAGGAACGTTACGACCTCAAAACCCACCGGCTGGGCAGCTCGTCCCGCCGGCGTGAAGAAGAGGACTGACACAGGCTTACAACTCAGAGTGACTTATACCAATTACATTAAACACTCGATCTTTTTGACTGTCATACCCATCTCGGACAAAGGGCCCGCTCCACCGACCCGCTCAAGCACCTCCTTGTGACGCTCAGCACATGACGTCCCTGTCATGTGATGGTCGGTGGAGCAGATCCCTTTGCCCTCCTTGATGCTTCGGCGTTGCCTGTAGGCGCCGTCTGCGGGCAATTCGGTGTTCTAGAAGAGGCAACAGAGAACGGCTCCCACGACCGTGGGTAACTGTAACCACATACAGCAGTATCAGATTATTGCTCTGGTCGCTGGTGGAAGATATTTCCGAGCTGAAAAAAGGGGAGTTGATGCAGAAGGAGTTCGTGGCTACGGTGAGCCACGAGCTGCGAACCCCGCTGATCTCCATCACAGGCTCACTCGGATTGCTGACCGGCAAGGATCCCATTGTCATGGGATCCTTGCCGGCTTTTATTACTTCACTTCAAAGCCGTAGGCGTAGGGATCCTCGCTGTCCACCCAGATGGTATTGTGGCCGGTGACCCGGGCCCAGCCCTGAACGCTGGGCATGATGGCGGGATAATCTCCGACACTGGCCTCGCTTTCCACCCGGCCGACGAACAGGCTACCGATAATGCTTTCGTGCACAAATTCTTCACCAACTCCAAGTCGGCCTCTGGCCACCCATTGCGCCATGCGGGCGCTGGTGCCGGTACCGCAGGGAGAGCGGTCGATAGCACGGTCGCCATAGAACACCGCATTGCGGGCATGGGCCCCCGGCTGGGTCGGCTGGCCGGTCCACATCACATGGCTGGCACCGCGCACGGTAGGGTCCAGCGGATGCACGCAGTCCACCACCCTGTTGATGGCCTCCCGCACCTTGGGTGAGTAATGCAACACCTGATCGGCACTGAATGACTCTAACCCCGGAAAGTTGGCCTGGGGATCGACAATGGTGTAGTAATTTCCGCCATAAGAGACATCCACGGTTAGCTCTCCCAACCCTTCCACCTCTATGGTGACATCCTTGTGTGCCAGGTAGCTGGCCACGTTATAGATACGCACCTTTTCTACCTTGCTACCGTTCTGCTCATAGTCGATACGGATTTGCCCGGCAGGCACGTCCAGGATCAGTTTACCCGGTGTTTTCGGCCTGATCAGGCCATGCTCGATGGCGCTGGTGACGGTGCCTATGGTGCCGTGACCACACATGGGCAGGCAGCCGCTGGTCTCGATAAACAGGATGGACGCATCGGCCTGTTCGCTGCACGGGGGGTAAAGGACGGAGCCGGACATCATCGAATGCCCCCGAGGCTCGAACATCAGCGCCTGGCGAATCCAGTCGTGATGAGCCAGAAAATCCTGCCGCTTCTCGCTCATGTTACTGCCTTGTAAGGCAGGATAACCTCCTGCTACCAATCTTACAGGGTTGCCACATGTGTGGGCATCTATACAGAAAAAAGTTCCTTCGCGCATTGAATGTCTCTCCTTGTAGTAGCTTCGAGTTATGAGATCTCGATCATGATTTCACAAATCATTAACTAGAATCTCTGGCATCTATGTATAAGTTGTATATTTTATACAATCAAGAAGTTTGGTGAAGGGATACTCAGATGCAAGACCTGAATCACGATTTGGTGGTCATCGGTGGTGGAATTATCGGCGTTACCTGCGCCTGGCAGTTAACTCAGGTTGGTTACAAGGTATTGCTGCTGGAAAAGGATGACATCGGGCAGGGCGCCTCGTTCGGGAATGCCGGACATATTGCCACCGAGCAGGTGTTACCGCTGGCTTCGCCCGCAGTGTTGCGACAGTTACCTCGCATGCTGTTGGATCCCCAAGGCCCCTTGCGCCTGGATTGGCGTTATCTACCTCAGATTGCCCCCTGGCTGCTGAAACTGGTCGCCAATATGCGTCCTCAAGCTCAGCGCGACAGCAGCGCCGGATTACGCTTGCTGAATGAGGCCAGCCTGCCGGCCTGGCAGCAATTGTTACAGCAGGCGGATCTGAGCCGGTTGCTGAAGGAAGATGGCTCTTTGCTGGTGTGTGAAAGCGAGTCGGCCTTCGCCGAGTTGCAGCGGCATTCGCAAGTGCTGAGCGAGCTGGGGGTGTCAAGTGACCCCTGGTCCGCACAGACATTGCATCGGCAGGTTAGCGGATTGGCACCTGCGGTCAGCGGTGGTCTGTTTTTCCCCGCGACCGGCCATGTGACCGACCCTTATCAACTGGTGGCGCAGCTTTGCGCACAGGCGCAGGCCGCAGGTATGGAACGACAGCAGGCCGAAGTTCACGGTGGGCGCTGCCAGGACAACGGCATCGAGCTGAATACCAGCAAAGGCAAGCTGTTCGCCAAGAGGGTGCTGGTTGCCGCCGGTGCCTGGTCCGCGCCTCTGGTCAGGGAGCTGGCCGGTATCAAGATCCCTATGGATACGGAGCGGGGCTATCACCTGATGCTACCGGTCGAACCTGGTCGTCTGCCGGTGGCCGTCAGCTCCCTGGAGCGAAAGTTCATCATGACCCCGATGGATGAGGGCCTGCGTCTGGCCGGAACTGTGGAATTCGCCGGTCTTCATAAGGCTCCGGATTACCGCCGTGCCCAAGGGCTGGTGCGCCACGCGGATGCCCTCTTCGAAGAGCCACTGGATACCCAGGGCGCGACCCCCTGGATGGGCTGCCGTCCTTCTTTACCCGATTCATTACCGGTGATCGACCGGCTTGGCCCACAGGGCCGCCTGCTGCTGGCCCTGGGTCATCATCATCTGGGGCTGACGCAGGCTGCGGTCACCGCCCAACTTATTTTGAGCCTGTTGTCGGGAAAACCGCCCGCGCTCGATATCACTCCTTTCCGCCTGGCGCGGTTTGGGCAACTACCACCCACCCATACCTTTAATAACAGTGTTTGTCTGCCCGGTTCAGAAGGCTGACCGGACTTTCGTCACAACAGGGAGAATGTATATGGATATCAAGCAGTCAACTCCGGCGAATAGGATTCGCCTGCCCAGCAGCTTTGAAGTGCTGGGTCTACTGGCGGCCTTTGTCGGCGTCATGTATTTGTTTTTGAATGTGTGGGCCCTGCCCATACAACTGGCACTGTTCGTGTCCTGGTTTCTGGTCATCGGCTTGGGTGTTCGCCTGGGGCTAGGGTATGAAAGCATCCAGAAAGGTTTGCTGAACGGGATTAACAACGGTATGGAAGCCGTGCTGGTGCTAATCACCGTCGGTGCCCTGATCGGTACCTGGATTGCCGGTGGCATAGTGCCCAGCATCATCTATTACGGCCTGTCGGTGATGAGCCCCAGCATCTTCCTGTTTGCGGCCTTTATCATCTGTGCCCTGACGTCGCTGGCGACCGGAACCTCGTTCGGAACCGCAGGCACCGCCGGTATCGCCATGATGGGTATCGGTCATAGCTTCGGCATCCCGATGCCGCTGGTAGCCGGAGCTGTTATTTCCGGAGCCTATGTGGGTGACAAGCTGTCCCCTCTGTCCGACACCACAGTGATGACGGCATCCCTTTGCCGGGTGGATCTGATTGACCATATCAAATCCATGCTCTACGTCAGCGCCCCCTCCGCCCTGATTGCCGGTCTGCTGTTCCTGGGTGTGGGGTATTTCTACGTCGACGGTGCCGCCGACACCAGCCGGGCGGATGCGGCCATGGTGGCCCTGGCCGAGCAGTTCAACATCAGCTGGTATCTGCTATTGCCAACCTTGGCGGTGATCGTCCTGCTGGCGATGCGTAAACCATCCATCCCGGTGATCAGCTTCGGCGCCGTGCTGGGCATCGTTTGTGCCGTGCTGTTCCAGGACATGGCGGCGCTGGATGCGGTCAACACCGCCTACTTCGGCAATGCCATGAGTTCAGACGTCGACTTCCTCGATACCCTGCTGAATCGGGGCGGTATCGAGTCCATGTTTGGTGTCATTGCCCTGGTGTTGTTCGCCCTTGGACTGGGTGGGCTGATGGACCGCATTGGCGTCCTGACTGTTATCTGTAATGGCTTCCTGTCCTGGGCAAACAACGCCGGTCGATTGACCCTGTCGACCCTGTTGGGCGGTTTCTTCGGCAACTTCTTCGGTGGTGCTGCCTACGTGTCGTTGATCACCGCCAGCACCATCACCGAGAAAAACTACGACAAGCAGGGTATCGACCGTCGGGTCTTGTCCCGTAATGCCGAGGCCGGCGGCACCATCACCACGCCCATGGTGCCCTGGTCCGATGGTGGTGTCTTCATGGCCGCCACCCTGGGGGTCAGCACCCTCAGCTATCTGCCTTTCCTCTGGTTCCATTTTCTGGTGCTGATCATCTCGCTGATTTACGGCTACGCCAACATCGCCGTCTGGCGCACCGGTGAAGGCGGCTCTCTGCCCGCTGACGAATCCGAAGAGAGCCTGGCGCTGGCAAAGGCTTCTTCATAACTCACTTTTCCGGGCCTGTGCTCAGGCCCTTTATCACGATAAGGATATACATAATGAAAATTGAAGGTGTAATGGTTCCGGTAGTCACTCCGTTCAATCAAGACGGCCATATCGATTACCCGGCATTGGCGGCGCTGCTGGCCCACCAACTGGAAGCCGGTGTCAGTGGCATCGTCGCTTGTGGCACCACAGGTGAGTATTACGCCCTGAGCCAGGCCGAGCGCCGTGAGCTGATGGCCTTTATTGCCAGGGAAGTAGGTGACAAGGCGTTACTGGTGGCCGGAGTCAACGACACTCACTCGGCAGGGTCCATTGCCAAGGCGCTGGAAGCGAAGGAGCTGGGCTATCAGGCGCTGATGCTGGCACCCCCCATCTATTGCCTGCCGGAGCAGGACGAAATTATCACCCACTACCAGACCGTGAGCCGCGAAGCGGACATGCCTATCATCATGTACAACTTTCCGGCTCGCTCCGGGGTGGAAATCGGTCTCGAGGCCATCAAGGTATTGGCCAGGGATCCCAACATTGTCGGTATCAAGGAAAGCAGCGGCGACTTTACCCGTGCCGTGACGCTGCTCAATCTGGGTCTGGAAGACTTTGAAGTGGTTTGTGGCTCCGATGATCAGGCTGCTGACTACCTGTTCTGGGGTTCCCGTTCCTGGATTGGCGGCGGCGCCAACTACCTGGCCGGCGATCACGTCAATATGATCGAAGCGGCCAAAGCCGGCGACTTGCAGCAGGTGAGAAGCATCATGGCTCGTATTCTGCCTGTACTACAGAACATGGAGTCCGGCGGTTATAACCAGAAAGCCAAGCTGGGTTGCGGTCATATCGGTTATCCGGTAGGTCCGGTCAGAGCGCCTCTGTATCCGGTAAACAAGCAGGACGAAGACGAATTTCTGGCTCTGCTGACCCAGGCACTGAACTAAGGAGATAGGCATGTCAGTACAAGTGGAAAACGTCTTTGCCAGGGCAAAGCAGGGTGAGTTGCGGGCCGATGCCATTATCGTTGGCTATACGCCTGGTAATCAGACACTGGAAGCTCGGGATCCCTTTGATGAATCCGTTATCGGTCAGGTTGAAGCCTGTACCGAAGAACAGGTTAACCTGGCGGTGGCTGCCGCTCGAGAGAGCTTCGAGCAAGGCGAATGGCGTAAACTGGCCCCGGCCGAGCGCAAACAACGGATGCAGACCTGGGTCGCGCTGCTGGAGCAGCATCAGGAAGAGCTGGCGGCGCTGGATTGTGTGGATGGTGGCAAGCCGATCACCGAGTGTCTGAACACCGATATTCCGGAAACCATCAATACCCTGGCCTGGTATGCCGAAGCGGTAGACAAGGTATTTGGCAAGGTAGCGCCGACAGGAGATGACATCCTGGGCCTGGTCGTCAATGAACCCATAGGTGTGGTCGCCGCCGTGTTGCCCTGGAACTTTCCGGCGCAGATGTTTGCCTGGAAGGTGGGCCCGGCGCTGGTGACCGGCAACTCGGTGATTGTCAAGCCGGCGGAGCAAACCTCGCTGAGTGCCTGGCGCATGGTACAACTGGCCCATCAGGCCGGGATCCCGGAAGGTGCCCTGCAGCTGGTGACCGGTCTGGGTGAGAAAACCGGGATGCCGCTGGGTTTGCACCCGGATGTGGACATGGTGTCCTTCACAGGTTCAACCGAAGTGGGACGTCTGTTCCTGCAGTATTCGGCTCAAAGCAATCTAAAAGAAATAGTGCTGGAATGCGGCGGCAAGAGCCCGCAGCTGGTATTCGATGATGTAGAAGACCTGGACTCCATTGTCGATGATGTGCTGGCAGCAGCCTTCTGGAACATGGGCGAAAACTGCAGCTGCGGCTCTCGCTTGCTGGTTCAGAAGAGCATCAAGGAGCCGTTGCTGGATAAGTTATGTTCTCGTCTGGAGAGCTGGACTGTGGGAGACCCCAAAGAAGCGGCCACCATGATAGGCCCCATGGTAGAGCCAGCTCACTTCAATAAGGTAAAAGCCATGGTCGAACAGGCCAGGGAACAGGGTGCTCGCCTGCGTTATGGCGGTAATACCCCCGCCTTAGGCGCCGGTCTCTTCGTGGAACCCACCATCTTCGATGAAGTCAGTGCCGATATGACACTGTTCCGCGACGAGGTGTTTGGCCCAGTACTGGCTGTCACCGAGTTTTCTACTGAGGAAGAGGCGGTATCTCTGGCCAACCAGACCCAGTACGGTCTGGCTGCCTCCCTCTATACCAGCCATATGGGACGAGCTCATCGAGTTTCCCGGGCGCTGAAGGCGGGTACCGTATCCATCAACTGCTTCAGCGAAGGGGATATTACCACCCCCTTCGGCGGCTACGGTCAGTCCGGTTTCGGCGGCAAAGACAATGGCCTTGAAGCCATGGAGCAATATCTGCAAAAGAAAACCATCTGGTATAACCAGGCCTGAATA
>JBFGZI010000020.1:0-15617 GCA_041586855.1 Oceanisphaera sp.
GCGGTGATGGCCATCGCCGGCATCTGGATCACCATGGGTCTGAACAGCCCGGACATGACCCGCAAGCTGGAGCGCTCTCGCGACCACAGCAGCAAGAATTTCTTTATCCGTAACCGCAAGCCCTTTTTCGCCCAGATTTCCGGCCTTATCGTGATTGGCTCCGGTATTCTGATGGTGGGCATGATCGGCGGTATCCTCACCGGCACCTGGGACCCTATCGAGATCGTACTGAACTCCATGAGTTCGCCCATAGTGCTGATCCTGAGCATGATCACCATCGCCTTTGCCCAGTGGTCCACTAACACAGTGGCCAACCTGATGCCGTCCGCGCTTATCCTGATGAACGTCTTCCCCCGACTGACGTTTGGCCAGGGTGTGTCCATCTCCGGCGCCATCGGCCTGCTGATGATGCCCTGGGTGTTTGCCGATAACCTGCTGTGGTTCAGCGTTATTACGTCCGGTTTGCTGGGTCCGGTCGCGGGTATCATGCTGGCCGACTTCTACCTGTTGCGCCGTGGTCAGCTGAACGTGGACGACTTCTATGATCCCAAGGGCCCCTTTGTTTACCAGAACAACTACAACCTGCGGGCATTCCTGGTCTATGGTCTGTCTTTCGTTTGTAGCCTGGTGTTCATCGACATGGCGTTCTTCGTTGGCCTGGTAGTGAGTGTGGTGGGTTATTATCTGCTGATGAAACCCATTGCCCGTCCTGCCGGTGTGCATGCAGTGCCTGCAAAATCCTGAATCCTGCGCATTAAGCATTGATTGTACTTTGGCCCCCTGGTGGGGCCTTTTTCGTTTGCCCAGCGAAGCTGGCAAACCCGGTGGTGAACTTCATTCCGGCCGCCGTTCCGCATCACTGAAATGAAAAAAGACGAGACCGGAGTCTCGTCTTTTTTCATTTCAGTGATGACCGGCGACAAAGGCCGGGGATCAGTGTTTTTGTGTTGTCGATTCGGTCGCGGCCACCTTTTCGGGGCGGGGCACTATCAGGGTGGGAATGCGGGACTCGCGCAGTACATTCTTGGCTACGCTGCCGAGCAGGGTCTGAAACCAGCCCTTTTCGTGGGCGCCCATCACGATCAGATCGCAGCCCAGTTCCTTCGAGCGCTTGAGAATGGTCTGGACAGGATAGCCTTCCACCACCTCGCAGCCGATGATTTTGCTGCGCATGGCCTGTTCCTCCGGCGCTATCACCTCCCAGAAATGATCCAGGCGCTGTTGCAGTTGATTCCGGGCGTGATTGAGGCGCTGATGCAGAAACTCTTCACGGCTGCTCTGGTTGAGGATATAGGACTGCAGCGTCAGCCGTTCATCGCTGGACAGTTCTTCGACCACCTTCAGGATATGAATCTCGGCACCGGTCTGTCTGGCCAGATAAACGGCGTACTTGAAGGCATAAGAGGCGTTCTTGGACAGGTCGGTACAGTATAGAATCTTGTTTACTTCCGGCAACATGAGCATATTCCTCATCGTTAATACAAGGACAGGGCCGACGGTGGTCGGCCCTGTCTATCATAGTGAAGTCGTCGCTAATAACCCAGCAGTCCGGGCAGGAACAGGGTGATCTGCGGTATATAGGCGATAATAAACACCGCAATGACCGAGGTGACGGCGAAGGGCAGGGCGCGAACCGATATTTCCTCTATCGAGGTACCGGACACGCCGGAGGCGATAAACAGGTTTTCGCCCAGTGGCGGGGTCTGGAAGCCGATGGACAGGCAGCACACCACCACAATGCCGAAGTGAACCGGATCTATGCCCAGGTTATAGGCCACCGGCAGCAGTACCGGGGTCAGTATCATGATGGCGGCCAGGGTTTCCATGAACATGCCGACAAACAGCAGGAAGAAGATGATCAGCGCCCAGATCAGATACAGGTTGGTGGTCATCTCCAGCATGGAGGCGGCGACGATGGCCGGAATCTGGTTTTCGACCAGCAGACGACCGAACACGGTGGCGGTAAACAGGATCAACAGCACCCGTCCGGTCAGCCAGGTGGTGGTTTCCAGCGAACGCATCACCGCTTTGATCTTCAATTCCTTGTGCACGAAGAAACCGATCACCAGGGTATAGAAGATGGCGACGATGGCCGACTCGGTGGGGGTGAACAAACCGCTGTAGATACCGCCCAGTATCACCACCGGAGCCAGTACCGACCAGATCCCCTTGCGCAGAGCGGTGCGGGTTACGCTGGCCGACCAGCCTTCGGTGGTGCCTTTATAGCCGTGCTTGCGGCACAGAAAATAGTTCATGATCAGCAGGCCGCCGGCCAGCACCATGCCCGGCAAGACACCGGCGATAAACAACTTGGGGATGGAAACCGACTGAAACTGGCCGTATTGGGCAATGGCCTCGGGAGGCGCCATCATGCCCATGGCGGAAATACCGAAGATCACCATGGGAATGGAAGGCGGTATCACCACCCCCAGACCACCGGATGAGGCGGTAACGGCCGAGGCATAGCCCTTGCCGTAACCGCGGTCGATCATGGCCGGTATCATCAGCATGCCGACCGCGGCGGTGGTGGCGGGGCCGGAGCCGGAAATGGCACCGAAGAACATGCAGGCCATGACGGTGGCGGCCGACATACCGCCGGTAAAGGGACCGGCAAAGCTTTCGGCCAGATCCACCAGCCGCTTCGATATGCCCGCCGCTTCCATCAGGGCACCGGCCAGAATAAAGGCGGGCAGGGCCATCAGGGGAAAAGATCCGACCGAGGTAAAGGCGATCTGCACGAACTTGATGGGGTTTTCGTCCAGATAAAGGAAAGACGCGAGCGCAGCGACTCCCAAAGACACACTGATGGGAGCGCCGAGCAGCAGTAACAGCAGAAAGCTCCCGAACAGGATCATGACGACGGATGATTCAACCATGGGTATGCTCCTGCTTTAACTCTGTTGTTTTCGTGGAATTAGTGGCATTTTTAGAAGAGGAATCGATCAGCTTTTCGACTTCCAGTGATTCGGGATCCCGAATATCGATACCCTTGATCAGCTTGTAATAATTGACCTGCAGTATGCGTATCGTCATCAGCGCGAAGGCGATGGGCAGTATCATGTAAACATATTTCATCGGAACACCCAGCGTCTGGGATTTCCAGAACAGGTTCATCTTGTTGAACACGAAGTCGTAGCTCAAATAAACAAAATAACCGTTGAAACAGACCCATATCAGATCCGCAATGGCCTCGGAAATAACGGCGACGATAGGCGGAAATAACTTGAACTGAAAGGTGACCCTGTTGTGGGCGGCGAGCTTGGTGGCATAGCTGGCGCCGAAATAAACGAACCACACAAACATGTAGGTCGATAATTCTTCGGTCCAGGACAGGGAATGACCGAATACCTGGCGCGAGATGATCTGGATGAACAGCAGGATGACAAAAGAGGCGAGCAGCGTCCTGCAGATCACGTTTTCGATGTTGTCGATAATCTTGAATATCAGTTTGCCGATGGTCATGGCGGTTTCTCCCTGAAAAGAGTGCACCCACTCAGGGGTGCACTCCGGTTGCAGCAACGGTTCAGATTGTGTCGCGTCCCAGGGAGGTGAGGATGGTGTTCAGCTTGTCCTTGCCGCCCAGCTGGTCATAGTACTTGGGCCAGACCTGGTTGACGGCTTTCTCCATCCACTCCTTTTCACCATTGGCCGGTTCGGTAATTTCCATGCCACCGGCGGTCAGCTCGGCCTTGATCTTGTCTTCCTGTTCTACCAGCCACTTGGCGCTGTGTTCGGTGGCGGCCTGACCGGCTTCGAGAATGGCCTGCTGTACGTCGGCGGGCTGAGACTGGAACACGGCTTCAGACACGATCAACGGCTCGATGGAGAACAGATAGCGGATATTGGTAATGTACTTCTGCACCTCGTCAAACTTCATGGCGGAAACGGTGATGTAGGGGTTGTCCTGACCATCGACCACGCCCAGCTGCAGGCCGGTAAAGGTCTCTGACCAGGCCATGGGGGTGGGGTTGATGCCCCAGGCGCGATAGGTATCTATCATGATTTCGTTGCTGGGCACCCGTACTTTAAGACCTTCCAGATCGGCCAGCGTCTTTACCGGTTTCTTGGAGTTGGTCAGCACCCGAAATCCGGAATAAGCCCAGCCGACGATGCGCACACCGGCGTCACGAATGGTGTTGTCCACCAGCTGCTGGCCCACTTCTCCCTGAGTCAGGGCCACCGCATCGTCCAGGCTCTGCACCATGTAGGGCAGAGTCAGCACGCCGACGGAAGGGGAGAAGGGGGTGACGTTGTTGATGGCCAGAATGGAGAAGTCGAGCAGGCCCATGGAAGCGTCGTTGATCGTCGCCTGCTCGTCACCGAGCTGGCCGTTGAGGAACAGCTTGGTATCGTGTTTACCCTGGGTCTTTGCCTTGAATTCTTCCGAAAACTTCAGTCCCAGCTCATGTTGAGTACCACCGGCGCCGTCACCGACCGCGATACGAAAGGTATCTGCCTGAGCCATCGAGCTGGCAGCGGCAATGGCGCCCGCACACAGGGCGAAGGACATAGACTTGATAAAACGTTGCTTGAATAACATAGCTTCTTGCTCCGGTTTGTTGATGCTTCGCCACTTGGGCGAATGGTGACCTTCCGTGATGCCAGGCGAGTGAAACCTTCTGCTTCACTTGCCTACAACTGGCTTTGTTCTCTATTCATGCGGTTTCCCGGTCAGCAGGGTCGTAGGCTTCCTGCCGGGCCAAGACGAAATACCCATCGTCAATACTCGAATCTGAACCCTTAAATAGTTAGGGCCACTTGTGTCCTGAGACTGGAGCCAGAATTTAATTTATTTATATTCAGTATGTTAGTAATATTGGTTGTAAAATTAATGTTATTTTTTGGTTATCTTTTTTCCAGAGCCTTACTCATCAATGCCAGCACTTCGTCGAACACCTTGTTGTCCAGTGTTTGGTTCAAATCCAGCAACTGGCTGTGCCGATAGTAGTCGCTCAGATCCAGTCCCACGCCCAGGGCGCAGAGGGAAATCTGTCCCTCCCGCTCCAGCCGGCCGCTGACCTGTCGCAGATGCAGGTCGAGAATGTCCTGTTCGTTGCACTGGCGGGTAGCGGTGTCCATGGGGCAGCCGTCGGAGATCACCAGCAGCAGCCTGTCCCGGGCGGGCTCTGTCAGCAGTCGTTGTTCTGCCCATAACAGCGCCTCGCCATCCAGGCCCTCGCGGAACAAGTCGGCCTTGAGCAGGGCCGCGATACTGCGGCGGGCCCGCCGCCAGGGTGTGTCGGCGTCCTTGTAGACCAGATGGCAGCGTTCGTTCAGTCGACCGGGATTATCGGGACGGCCGTTCCGCTGCCAGCGCCGCAGCGGCTGGCCGCCGTTCCAGTGACCCGTGGTGAAACCCAGTATTTCCACTTTGGCGCCTACCCGCTCCAGCGCCCGGGTCAGGGTATCCACCAGCATGCTGATGCTTTCGATATGGGGACGCATGGAGCCGGAGTTGTCGATGAGAAAGGTCACTACCGCATCGCCTTTCGGTTCAGGCTGCTCCTGCTTGAAGACGCGGCGGTCGGCCACCGAGGTGACCAGGGTCGAGAGTCGACGGCCGTCGAGTAGCCCTTCCTCTTCGCCGAAGCGCCAGCCCTGACGTTGTGGGCGAGCCAGCATGCGACGCAGTTTCTTGGTCAGCACATTCAGGTTCAGCCCCTGCTCATGAATGCGCTGATCCAGACCGTCACGCAGGCGGGCCAAGAGCTCGGGGCGCACCCGTTTGTGGGCGGGCCACTCCCGGTCGAAACTGCCGTCGTAAACCTGATAGTTCAACGCCTCGGCGGCCTGGCGCAGGCGGTGATGCTGACTTTGTTCGGCCAGGGCCAGACCGGCTTCATCGCCGCCTTCCAGATCCAGCAAGAGGCCGAACGCCTTTTTGGTGTCTTCGCTGAGCGCTTCTTCCTGTTTGCCATCGGCGCCTTGCTGCTGGCCGAGATCGTCGATCAGCTCGTTCATACACAGGGCGATAGACAGGGCCTGCTCGGCGAAGGCGGCCTGATCGTGACGATGGCGACGGAGCAGACCGAAGGCGGGGCCAATTTCCCGCAGCAGAAACATGCGAGTCGACTCAATCATCATCTCGGCGGCTTCTTCCAATGGCCCGCCGCCCAGCTGCACCCAGCTCATCTGGGCCAGGGTAAACAGCAAGAGGCCGATATGCGTTTCGGTCTGACCCGAGGCCTGAAACTGGTTGCACCAGGCTTCAAATCGGTGATGCAGATTGTGTTTGCTGCCCGGGTGCCAGGATTCGACCAGAGACTCGACCCTGAGCTGCTCCAGCAGTTCGAATACCAGCCGGGCTATGGGTGGCGTCGGCAGCCATTGCCGGTGCAGCTCCGCATCGTTGTGGCGCAGGCGCAGGGCGATGGCATCGGCGACGCCACGAAAGGAGCCCAGATCGTCCAGTCCCTGCTGTGGGTGCAGATGGGGGGCGCGCAGCGGGTAGGGGCGGCCCTGACATTCCAGCTGGTGGCCGCGATAACGCAGATCCTGCCGGGCCGACAGGGCACGGATCAGGGCGGCACTCAGTTCTTCGAGTCGTTGCTGCCGGCGTTCTTGCTGGGCCTGGTCCTGGCCCGGAGTAGTGGGGGGCTTGGTCATCTTGGGGCTTCCTTTTATATCCGGAAGCTGACGTATAAAGCCAGAGCGGGGGCTCGAATGCAGCAACTCTGCCTGTCGAAACTCCGTTTCTGGCCCATCAGCGCGATAGCAGCTTACCTGAAGGGAGGCGTTACATCAGTGCCAGCTTGAGTGATCGGGACTCTTCCAGTTCCTGATCGAAACAGCGCTGGTAATACTCGGCCACCAGGGGGCGTTCGGCCTCGTCACATTTGTTGAGAAACGACAGCCGGAATGCCAGCGCCGGATCGCCGAAAATCTCGGTATTTTCGGCCCAGGCGATCAGGGTGCGCGGCGACATCAGGGTGGACAGATCGCCGGCGGCAAAGCCGGAACGGGTCAGCTCCGCCACCGCCACCATGGTGCTGATCAGCTGGTAGCCGCGCTCGTCGGCGTAACGGGGCACCTTGCCCTGCACTATGCTGATTTCGTCTTCCCGCGGCAGATAATCCAGGCTGGCCACTATGTTCCAGCGGTCCATCTGTGCCTGGTTGACCTGCTGGGTGCCGTGATAGAGGCCGCTGACGTTGCCCAGGCCGACGGTGTTGGCAGTAGCGAACAGCCGAAAGTGGGAATGCGGGGTGATCACCTGATTCTGATCGAGCAGGGTGAACTTGCCATCCTGCTCCAGGATCCGCTGGATCACGAACATCACGTCCGGGCGGCCGGCATCGAACTCGTCGAAGATCAGCGCCACCGGTCGACGCAGGGCCCAGGGCACTATGCCTTCCTGAAACTCGGTGATCTGCTTGCCATCCTTCAGCACTATGGTGTCCTTGCCCACCAGATCCAGCCGGCTGATATGGCCATCCAGATTGACCCGCACACAGGGCCAGTTCAACCGGGCGGCCACCTGCTCGATGTGGGTGGACTTGCCGGTGCCATGCAGGCCCTGAATAAGCACCCGCCGGTTGCGGGTAAAGCCGGCGAGAATGGCCATGGTGACATCGGGATTGAAACAATAGGCCGGATCGATATCGGGCACGTGCTCGTCTTTATGCTCGAACACCGGCACCTTGAAGTCGGAGTCGATATTGAACAGTTCGCGCACCGAAACAAGCCGGCTGGGATGCTCGTGAATAAGACTGGTCATGGTTCTGCCCTCGGTTGCTACGGCGATACTGGTAAACAAAGTGTTAACATTGTATCTGCCGTCTCTGGCCCGGGCAGGGGCCAGTTGGCTCGGGGGGATGTGGCCAGTGGGTCGCCGACAGCAGAGCTGTCGGCGATGTTCAGGCTTTCTGTTGCGTGATGATGGCGTCGTCGAGCGGCTTTTCGCCGGGCGGGGCTATATGACATTCCTGGAAGATCCTGGCGGTGCAGGTCTTGCAGACCGCCGGATCCAGTTGCGCGTAGATGCGGTGAATGGCCTGTCCCTTGTTGATGAAGATATGATCCTCACCCAGCCGTTCGATCAGATTGTTGCGTTTGAGGATGCGCAGCACCCCTTCCTTGAGGTTGCTCAGATAGAGATCGCCCCCGGCGGCCCGCCGCCGCATCGATTCCTGCAGCAACATTTCGGCCCCGACGATATCCACGAAATTCATGCCGTTGCCCACGATCAGCAAACGGGGCTCGCGGATATTCTGCAGGTATTCCTGCACATGGTTGACGGCGCCGAAGAACAGGGAGCCCTCGATGCGGATGATGCGCAGCTGCGGGCAATAGGGCAGACGTTTGTTCTCGGCACTGACGAAGAAGGGATGCCGGGCATCCGGGTCCGGCAATATGCTCACAATGCGAGGGGTCGAGGTGCGCTTCAGATAAAACACCAGCGACAGTATTACCCCCGCATAAATAGCGAATTCCAGCGCCACCAGCAAGGTGGCGGCAAAGGTGACAATCAGCACAGTGGTTTCGGACTTGGCCGCGCGGACGATCAGCCGGATATGACGAAAATCGATGAGGTTCCAGGCGACCACCAGCAGCAGACCGGCCATGGCGGGGATGGGCAGCCAGGCGGTGATGTCGGAAAACAGCAGCAGTATTACCAGCAGAAAACAGGAGGCAAAAATCGCCGCCATGGGAGTGCGGGCGCCGGAGGTATAGTTGACACCGGTGCGGGTAAAGGAGCCGGAAGAGGCATAGCAGGAGAAAAAGGCGCCGACCACGTTCGACAGGCCCTGGCCGATAAACTCCTGATTGTCATCCAGTCGCTGATGGGAGCGGCTGGCGATGGCGCGGGAGATGGAGGAGGCTTCTACCAGCCCGAGCAGGCTGATGGCCAGGGCGCCGGAGGACAGGGCACTGATACTGCCGAAGCCGAAATCGGGCATGCTCAGAGGCGGCAGGCTGGCGGGAATGGCGCCCACCATGGCGATATGTTGTTGCCCGGGATCGAGAATAAAGGCCAGTCCACTGGCCAGGGCGAGGGCCATCAGCATGTTGGGCCAGCGCGGCAGGACTTTCTTGATCAGTATGCAGCTCACCAGGGTCAGCAAGCCCACCGACAGGCTGTAGGGGTCGACCGCGGATAAATGGCTGAGTACCTGCCAGCCGTTATCGGTAAAGGTGCCTTCGGTCGGCAACGACAGCCCCAGCAGGTTCTGCAACTGGCTGACGGCGATCACCACGGCGGCGCCGGCGGTAAAGCCGATCACCACCGAATGAGACACGAAGTTGACCAGCACCCCCAGCCGGGCCGCGGCCATCACCAGCTGAAAGACCCCCTTCATCAGGGTCAGGGTCAGCGCCAGGGCGATGAATTCGGCCGAGCCCGGCTCTGCCAGCGGGCTGACCGAGGTGAACACCACGATGGACATGGCGGCGGTGGGGCCGGAGATCAGGTGCCAGGAAGAGCCGAACAGGGCGGCGATAATGGCCGGTACTATGGCGGCATAGAGCCCGTATTCCGGCGGCAGGCCGGCGATCAGGGCATAGGCGACCCCCTGGGGCAGAACGATAACGGCGTTGGTCAGTCCGGCCTGGGCGTCTGCCCGCAGGCTGGCGGCATTGACCAGCGGTGCCCACTGCAGGAACGGCAGTAGCCGGGCCCAGATACCCGGCTTTCCCTGGGCTTGGTTTACCATGCGAGATCTCCCTTTTGTTGTGGTGTGGCCCGACCCCGTCGGCCAGATGGTGGCGGTCCATGCTGCAAACCACGCTGCGGAACATGGTTGTCTGGTTCTATCGATCGAGGATAACTGGCCATTGTAGTGCCGTTTGCACCCGGATAACGTCACGGCAAGATTGATCTTTACCATGGGCTCGCGGTGGTGGCGCCAGTGGCGTCTTCCTAGTATATCACCGCTGGCGTTATCCCTCGCCGAAGCCGGGGTTCAGGTGGCAGGAGGCCGAAATCAGCATGACGACATTTATTTCCTATCATCCCGCATCCGGAGCCGAACTGGAGCGCGTCGATGCGCTGTCGGCCGCCGAGCTCGAGCGGCGGGTGCAACAGAGCGCAGCAGCCGCCCGGGAATGGCGGCACAGCGCCTTTGCCGATCGTAGCGCCTTGCTCAATCGTCTGGCGACCTTGCTGTCGGCCAACCGGGAGCGACTGGCGCTGACCATGACGCAGGAAATGGGCAAGCTGCAGAGCGAAGCCCTGGCCGAGTTAGACCGCTGTGCTCGGGAATGCACCTATTTTGCCGCTCACGGTCAGGCCATGTTGCCGCTGGCGCGCAGCATGACCACCTTCGAGCCCATGGGCTCGGTATTGTTACTGACGTCCTGGCGTTTCCCTCTGTGGCAGGTCTTTCGCATGCTGGCGCCGACCCTGATGGCTGGCAACGCCGTGCTGCTGAAACTGGCCGAAAGCCTGCCGCTTTGTGCCCGGGCAATCGAGTCGCTGCTGGCCGAGGCCGGCACCCCCGAGGGTCTGGTGTTCAGCCTGTTGATCGACAAGCCGCAGGTGGCGACCCTGATTGCCGACCCCAGGGTGAAGGCGCTGGCATTCAGTGGCAACCGGGAGGATGCCAGCCGGGTGGCGGCGCTGGCCGGACAGCAGCTGAAGCCGATAGTACTGGAGCTGGATGAAACCGAGTTGCATGTCATCCTGGATGATGCGGACCTGGAACTCGCGGTGGAGGCGGCGCTGCGTTCCCGCTTTCGTAATGCCGGTCAGCTGGGGCATGCGGCACGGGGCTTCATGGTGACGCCGGGCATTGCCGATGACTTTGTGTCCCGGCTGTCGGTCCGGCTGGAGGAGCTGAAGTCCGGTGACCCCGAGCAAGAGGCGTCTACTCTGGGCCCCCTGGCCACTCGCTTGCAGCGAGACGAATTGCATCGGCAGGTACAGGCGGCACTGGCCGATGGCGCCCGGGCGGTACTGGGTTGCGAGCTGCCGGCAGGCGAGGGCTGGTATTATCCCGCCTCCTTGCTGGACCGGGTTCATGTCGAGATGCCGGTGTTTCGCCGGCAGCTGAGCGGGCCACTGGCCTGCGTGATCCGGGTGCCACACATGGATGCCATTACCGATATGTGCCAGGGACTGGGGCCCTATGGTACCGTCAGCATCTGGACCCGGGAGCTGGCGCAGGGGGAGCGGCTGGCGCGGCGGTTGCCGTTCGGCCGCTGTCTGGTCAATATGGATCCTTATCAGGGCAAGGGCTGCCCGTCCGGATTCAACCCGGCCTCGGAAGGGCGATTCAACATCAAGGCCTTCTGTCACATAAAGACGCTGCACATCTCGGTCTGACGGCATGGTTCCAGCCACTTTCGGGATCTGGCCCTGTCGTTTGTCGACGGGGCTCGGTTATACTGGCGCCACTATCGCCTAGTGCGCTCGCCAGGAATGGCCTCGTCTTCATCGACTGTTACGGCTCGGATGCCCTCGAGACGCTGCCACCGATTTTCTGGTGGCGGCATGTTTTAGTTGTATCACCTTTTGGGGCAAAGCCAGATGACAGCACAATATCCAACCCTGGAACAGATGGGGATCACCTCCTTCGACAACATCAGCCGTTACAGCCTGCGCCGCGAGGCCCGGGCCGATGTGCTCAAGGTGTATTATCACAGACCGAGTGGCTCCTTTCTGTCACGCAGCAAGAAGTTTACCTTTGCCCGCCCCAAGGCCAATGTGCCGGTCGAATTTCAGAAAACCGCAGCCTGGCACCAGCTGGAAGACTCCAGCCCGATATTGCGCCAGGCGCAGTTGGAATTGAATGCCTTGCTGCAGCCGACCGAAGCGCCGGCTGGCGATGAAACCTCGATGCAGGATACCAAACAGCAGCTATTGGCCGATCTGGAGCATATGGAACGGGTGATGAAGGACAAGCTGGAAGAGCTGCGCCGGCAGATTGACGCACTGAAATAACAAAAAAAGGGGCGACCGTGAGTCGCCCCTTTTGTTGGTAAACCCTGTCTATTGTCAACCGTAGCTCAGGATGACTGGGCCTGGGCCTGTTGCTGTTTAAGCAGCGATTCCGCCATCTTCTTGCCAAACAATTCCATCACCGCCTCTTCATCGCCATTGGCATCACGCAAGGCCCCGACCATGGCTTCCAGGGTCGGCATCGTTTTTTCGATCAATTGCTGCACATACACTTCCGGCGAGACCTGGGTAAAGGCCTGGTACTCGGCAAACAGCCGGGCGGTATCGCTGTTCAATGAGATGCTCAGCTCCGTCTTCTCTGACATGGTCACTCCTGTTGCTATTCGGCTGGGTAATTGAACGGCAATCTAGAATGCCTGCATGCTCGACGATAGGGCCAGCAGACCTGTCGATCTGGGACCAGAGAAACTGGTCTTATCAATACCGCATCTCTGGCTCTGGCGGCGGGAACTAAGGGTCATTAGTGTGGGTTGTTATAAAACTGTAAATCCATTGTTGCGATGGCTTTCATCTGTCTACGGGGTAGCAATATGTCCGAATTTCCAACTTTGACCGCCATGGGTATCGGTGATGTCCATGCCATTGCGCGGTTCAGGGTACGCCATGCATCGACCGAAGATGAACTGAAAATCTATTTTCATCCGGCGAAAGAAGGCTGTCAGCCAGCCAGTCTCAAGTTCGGCTTTTCACACCAGGGCGACAAGGCCGTGTTGGGGCAAGCCCTGAGCGAGCTGAACCGGCTGCTGGGAGAAACGCCGGCGGCGGCGGATGCCAAGGCGGATATCGTCGCAAACCTCGCCAACTTCGAGCAGGTGATGCAGGCCAAGATGGAGGAAATCCGGCGGCGGCTGGCAGCCTTGTAATTGCGAACATCCAGTGGATGGTCATGGACGCAGCAATAAAAAACCACCGGGGTACATACCGGTGGTTTTTTATTTGGCCGAGCGATTGCCGGCATTGACCCTTGCTGTCCTCCATCCGTTAGCTGCCTCTGTAGGTCGAGTAGCTGTAGGGTGAGATCAGCAGGGGGACGTGATAGTGCTCTTCACCGGCGGCAATCCCGAAACGGATAACCACGTCATCCAGGAAGGCCGGCTCGAGCAGTTCAACACCTGATTTTTTCATGTAGGGACCGGTGTGGAATACCAGCTGGTATTTACCGGGTAGATAGTCTTTTCCTTCCAGCACCGGTGAGTCGGTACGGCCGTCGCTGTTGGTGTAAACAGTATTGATCAAGGTAGTACGCTCACCTTCAACCCGATACAGTTCGATTTTGATATCGGAACCGGGCTGGCCTTTGGAGGCGTCGAGGATGTGTGTGGTTAATCTTCCCATGTGTCGTTACCTAGCGCGTATCAGGCGTCTCCGTTGATTCTAGCTACTGTCTTCGTATTTCTCCTTGCCTGTTGCCCTACCGGCGGCACTGATCTGGCAACAGCGTTCATTTACTATCCTGATAAGACAGGACTGTCTGTGCTTTGGTAGCGCAAAGCAAGATTTACTGCAATGTATGATACAAAATTCAAACCTGTTATTTACATATATTGATTTCATTGTATACAATAAAGTCGATATCATGACTGGCCAGCCCCTGCAAGCCCGTTTCGGCTGGTGTCCTAACCTGCGTTTCAAGGAGTTTTTCCGATGAGCCAAAACAACGACTATCCCCGCGATCTCGTCGGGTATGGTGCCAATCCGCCGCACCCCAAGTGGCCGAACAATGCCCGTATCGCCATTAACTTTGTACTGAACTACGAAGAAGGCGGAGAGCGCAACGTACTGCATGGCGATGGCGAATCTGAAGCCTTCCTGTCCGAAATGCCGACCGCTGTTGCCTTTCCCGATGCTCGTCACATGAGTATGGAGTCCATCTACGAGTATGGTAGCCGAGCCGGTGTCTGGCGTCTGTTACGCCTGTTCAAGCGTTACGATATTCCCCTGACCATCTTCGCCGTGGCTACCGCCATCGAGCGCTATCCCGAAATCGCCAAGGCGTTTATGGACGAAGGCCACGAGATCTGCTCTCACGCCTATAAATGGATTAGCTACCAGTTCATGAGCGAAGAAGAAGAGCGCGAGCACCTGCATAAGGCGCTGGAAATCTTCGAACGTGTCTGTGGCGAACGTCCGCTGGGCTGGTATACCGGTCGCGACAGCCCCAACACCCGCAAGCTGGTGATGGAAGAGGGTGGCTTTATGTACGACTCCGACTCCTACGGCGACGATCTTCCCTACTGGGTCGACAACAATGGCAAGGGCCACCTGGTGATCCCCTACGTGATGGACACCAACGACATGCGCTTTGGCCAGGGTTGCTACAACAACGGTGAAGAGTTCTACCAGTACCTGAAAGACGCCTTCGACGTATTGTACGAAGAGGGAGCAGAAGCACCCAAGATGCTGTCTATCGGTATGCACTGTCGTATATTGGGTCGTCCCGGCCGGATGGCGGGTCTGGAGCGTTTCATCAAGTACGCCCGCAGTCACGATCAGGTGTGGTTTACCCGTCGTATCGATATTGCCAGCCACTGGCATGAGCACCATCCCTATAAAGCAAACAAGTAATGAGCCGTTTTGCTAGCTGTACCCCTGGCACCATGAGCCGTGACGAGTTCGTGGCCGCGTTCGCCGACATCTACGAGCACTCCGCCTGGGTGGCCGAGCAGGCGTTTGATCAGGGTCTGACTAGCGACGATGACAACATAGAGCAGCTGCACAGCCGCATGGCGGCGGTGCTGAGCAAGGCCGGCAAGAAAGCACAGCTCGACCTGATCAGGGCTCACCCGGACTTGGCCGGCCAGGCCGCCCGGCGTGGCGCGCTGACCGAAGCCTCGACCAACGAGCAGGTCGGCGCCGGTATCAGCGAGTGCAATGCCGAAGAATTTGCCCGTTTTACCGAGCTGAACAAGGCCTATAAAGAAAAGTTCCAGTTTCCGTTCATCATGGCGGTTAAGGGTTCTGACCGGCACCAGATCCTGGCGGCGTTCGAAGAGCGTATTCACAACGACTACGACACCGAGTTTGCTCGTGCAGTTAAAGAAATCAACAAGATAGCCGAGTTTCGTTTAAGCGCTATGTAATAAGAAATACGGGGTGTTCGCCACCCCGTTTTTATATCTCCTGGAGGTAAAAATGATCAAGAGTCTCAAGATAGAGCCGCTGACCAAAGAAGCATTCGCCCCCTTTGGCGACGTAATCGAGTCCGAAGGCCGTGATTACTTCATGATTAACAACGGCTCTACCCGCCGTTATCACAAGCTGGGCGACGTACAGCTGGACGAACAGGGCCAGGGTATTATCAATATTTTCCGGGCCGATACCCTTGAGTATCCGCTGCCGATCAAGATGCTGGAACGTCATCCGTTCGGCTCCCAGTCTTTCATTCCGCTGTTTGATCACGAATTTCTGCTGGTGGTTGCCCCTGTCGGTGACGGCAGTATGAACATAGACCCGACCACGGTTCGTGCCTTCCGCGCGTCTGCTCGTCAGGGCGTCAACTATCACAGAGGTGTCTGGCATCACCCGATCATGGCGCTGCGCGATGGCGACGAGTTCCTGGTGGTTGACCGCGCCGGTCCCGGCAACAACTGTGACGAGTTCTTCTTCGACGAGTCTATTCAGCTCACCGTAGAACTCGACTAAGCCCTGTATTCTTTCCTCTTGCCGCCTGGCAAGAGGAAGCTCCATTTTTGCTCACGCCTCACGCCTCACGCCTCAC
>JBFGZI010000021.1:0-15505 GCA_041586855.1 Oceanisphaera sp.
GCACAGGCGACGCGGCAGCAGAGGGGCGGATGAAGGGTTCTACTCCAGCGACCATTACATGACAGGACGTCATGTGCTGAGCGTTACATGGACGTACTTGAAGCGTGTCGGTGGAGTAGACCTTTCGTTCGACTTTTACAGGGCAGCTAAACAGATCAGTTAGTTTTACAGATTGGTATGACACTAAAAAGGGCAGCCCCTGGGCTGCCCTTTTACAATCATTAGCGAGTGCTGCTTACTTGCGGCTGCCGCGATAGGCAGGTGAAGAGTTCAGCACCATGTGACGGTTAACGTCTTTGTACAGCAGGTAGCGGAAACGAGTCGGGCCACCGGCATAACACGCCTGTGGGCAGAAGGCGCGCAACCACATGTAATCGCCGGCTTCCACTTCAACCCAGTCCTGGTTCAGGTGGTAAACCGCCTTGCCTTCCAGTACATACAGGCCGTGTTCCATGACGTGAGTTTCGTCGAACGGGATCACGCCGCCAGACTGGAACGTCACTATGTTCACGTGCATGTCGTGACGCAGATCGGTCGGATCGGTGAAACGAGTGGTTGCCCAGGCATCGTTGGTGTCCGGCATCGGCGTCGGCGCCAAATCGTTTTCGTTGGTGACGAAGGCTTCCGGCACATCGATGCCGTCTACAAATTCGTAAGCCTTGCGCAACCAGTGGAAGCGTACCGGCTCACCACTGTTGTTCTTGATGGCCCAGTTGGCGCCCGGCGGCAGGTAGGCGTAGCCACCCAGTTCCATGTGATGCTCTTTACCTTCCAGGGTCAGGGTCATTTCACCTTCAACGATGAAGATAACGCCTTCGGCACCGGAATCCAGTTCAGGCTTGGTGCTGCCGCCCTGGGGAGACACTTCCATGATGTAATGAGAGAAGGTTTCGGAGAAACCGCTCATCGGACGGGCGATAACCCACAGACGGGTTTCATCCCAGAATGGCAGGAAGCTGGTAACGATATCGCTCATTACACCCTTGGGGATAACAGCGTAGGCTTCGGTGAACACAGCGCGATCGTGGATCAGCTGAGTCTGGGGCGGCAGGCCACCCTTGGGAGCATAATAGGTATTACGGGCCATGGTATCTGTCCTTTAATACGAGAGAGTCGGCTGCGCGCCGACAAAAGCCACGCCGTCCGGCATGACTGTATAAATGGTGAACACCCGCTATTGTAGAACAATGCCGTATGATTTATAAATTAAATAATTTAATGGATACTAGTGGGTTTCCCACTAACCAAGGAAGCGTGAGGGATAAATGGTGAGGGGTAAGGAGTTACCGATACCACCCAGTATTCAAGATGTCGTGCTGTTTCTGTAATCTCGGTGTTATCTCACCCTCTTCACTCTTTCACGCTTTACTCACTACAGCACAGTGAGCCGATATCCTTGATAGGAACGACTTGATGAATTTAAACATTACGCTGGACCCGGTGTTGCTGCGCAGTTTTATCGCCGTGGTCGACACCGGCAGCTTTACCCGCGCCGCCGACAGCACCCACCTCACCCAGTCTACGGTCAGTCAGCAGATACGCAAGCTGGAGGCCCAGCTCGGCTGCGAGCTGCTGCATCGCAAGGGGCGCTACATTACCGCCACCCTGGAAGGTGAGCGGGTGCTGAGCTATGCCCGCCGCATTCTTCAGTTGATGAACGAGGCCGTGGTTCAGACCAGCGTCAGCGCCGAGCAGCAAAAAATACGTCTGGGAGTGCCGGAAGACTTCGCCACTCACGCCATCATGCCTACCCTCTCCGCCTTTTCCAGTGAATATCCGGGCATTAGGCTGGAGGTGAAAAGCGGTCTGTGCAGCGACATCTGGCGCGAGTTTCAGCGGGGCGATATGGATCTGGCTCTGGTCAAGCAACGCCAGGGCAGCGCACCCGGCCTGGCCAGCTGGCCCGAGCCCCTGTGCTGGATCGACAGCCTGCACAGCAATAATCTTGATAATCATCCTGTTCCGCTGGTGACCTTTCCCATCGGCGGCCTCTATCGCAGCGAAATGGCCCACACCTTCGACCGGCTGGGCCGCAGCTGGCGGCTGGCCTATGTCAGCACCAGCCTGTCCGGCGTCTGTTGCGCGGTAGAAGCGGGGCTGGGCATCTCGCTGTTGCCCCGGCGCCTGGTCACCGCTCGGCACCGGATTCTCAACGAGCAGGACGGCCTGCCAGCCGTGCCGGATCTGGAGCTGACCCTGCACGCCCAGAACAAACTGTCGGCCCACAGCAAGATCCTGGCCGACCGCCTGATCAGCGCCTGCAACGACACCTGCCGGCAGTAACTGTAGCCCAGAGGCATCTCATCCCTGTTCCTTTTCACTTGCTGCGCCAAATCGGCAGTTGCTCGTCACAACAATGCAATCATAATGATTGCATCTTTTTGATGTGATCACTATGCTTTAGTCAATTGTCATCATTGGCTTATTTTTATGTCTCAGTTTACCGACCTCTCTCCTTATGCTCATGCCCAACGCGAGCGGCTGCGGTTTATCGACTTCTGTCTCCATTATTTCGGCCAGGTCGCTCGTGCCGATCTGATACAGGCATTTCAAACAGGACTGGCGTCCGGCACGCGCGATTTAACCCTCTATCGAGAGCTGGCACCGGATAACATGGCGCTCAGACACGACACCAAGCTGTATTACCGCACCGCCACCTTCACACCACTGTTCGACCATGATCCCGATAGGGTACTCAGCGAGCTAAGCCAGGGCACCTGGGATGGACTCGGCGCTGGACAGCGTCTTGGCAGGTTTTGCATCGATGCGGTTCCGGCTATTACTCCCGACGATCATGTACTGGCTCCCCTGCTGTTGGCCATTAGCCGGCAACAGGTCATTAGCTGTGACTATATTTCTTTGTCTTCCGGCCAACAAAGTCGAGAGTTGGTCCCTCATACCTTGGTGAATAATGGCCGTCGGTGGCACATCCGCGCTTTCGACCGACGCAGCGGTAGTTTTCGTGATTTTGTGCTGACTCGGTTTATTCGCATACAACCGCTAGAGCAGCCTGTATCTGAGCACGAACAACAGGCGCAAGATCTTAGTTGGCACAAAATTCTGCGGCTCACCCTGATGCCGCATCCTGGGTTACCGCACCCACAGGCCATCGAGCTCGACTACGGCATGAATAACTCGCGGCTACAGCTGGAAGTACGCGAGGCCCTGCTCGGTTATTTGATGCAGCAATGGCTGGTCGATTGCTCTGCCGAGCATCGACTCAATCCGGCGCAATACCCACTGGCGCTGGCCGATCATCAGGAGCTGAGTGCCATCGACAATAAAACACTGTTACCCGGAGCCCTCTGATGAACACCGCCTTAAGTTATGACCAACTCGAGCAATTTAAAGAACACAGTGTGGCCTTGCGGTTATTACGATCTCAGCACTTTGCTTTGCTCGCCAGCTTTTTCCATCACGCTTTTATTGCCACTAACAGACGCAGCATTCCGTACCTGGAATTGGTTGCGATGCTTGAGCAGCATCTGTTCAATATTACCGACAGCTACGGCGATGAAAAATATCCCAAGTCGGCGCGGGCCTATATTGATGACTGGATCAACGCCAAGGGTGGCTATCTGCGCAAATACCTGCCCCAACAAGCAGACGAACCGGAGTGTGACCTGCTGCCGGAAGTGGAAAAAGTACTGCGCTGGCTGGAAGAGATACAAGGCCGACAATTTGTGGGCACGGAATCGCGGCTGAAGATGTTGCTCGAGCTGATTGGCGAACTCGTACAGGGCACCAGCGAAGACAGCGGGGCCAAGCTCCACACGCTACGGGCGCGCAAGGCAGAGATAGAGCAAGAGATTATTGCAGTAGAACTGGGCCAGGACAGCGGATTTTCCGACACCCAGGTGCGAGAGCGGCTGTTTTTGCTCAGCAATATGTCACGGCAATTGCTGGGAGATTTTCGCCAGGTTGAAGCCAACTTTCGCAGCCTCGACAAAGAAACCCGCAAAACCATCAGCTTGCGCGGTGGCCATAAAGGAGAGGTACTGGATCACATCTTCAGCCATCAGGATGTGATCGATGACTCCGACGAGGGGCAGTCGTTTAGCGCATTTTTTGAGTTACTAATGACGCCACAGCTACGCGACAGCATGCGGCACAATCTACAAGAACTGCTCAGCCAGGAGCAAGGCAAAATATTGCTACAGCAAGACTCACTGCTGAGCCATCTTTACAGCTATCTGCTGGAAGCCGGCGCCAAGGTGCACGGTACCCGCCAACAAATTACCGACCAGTTACGCCGTTATATTCAGGAACAATCTCAGGATAACCGCCGCATTATCGAGCTTATTCATGAGTTTGAAGCGCTTGCCCATCAACATAACGCCCAACCACAGCTCGATGTTAAAGCCGAGCTCACCACGCTGGCGGGTACACAAGCAGCCATTAACCCTGTTTTTAGCCGCCAGCTGTATCGGGATAAAGGCAGTGAACACATTAATTCACGGCCAGAAATGGGCGACGCCACCGAGCAGGTAGATCTCACTCCCTTGTTAGCCATCAGTCACATCGATGAGCAGCAGCTACAAAAAAACATTAGCCAATGCCTGCTCGACAGCCACGGTCAAACCACGCTGGAACAAGTAATAGCGCGTTATCCGCTGCGCTATGGACTGGATGAACTGCTGACCTATATCAAGCTTGCCTGCGAGCAAGTGCTGCCTGCCCATATCGATGAGCAACGGGAGCAAGCCATTAGCTGGCAGCCGGAACCCGGCCTTACCCGCACCATTAAAATTCCCGCCATCACCTTTATCCGGAGTCGCTGATATGTCAGATACCTTAGCCAGCCACGCATTATCAGAACAAGCCCAACGCGACCAGTCAGCACTGTTGATCAGACTGCTTAAAGGCCCTGTGTACCGTGCTCGCCATCGTGATTTGTGGGAACAACTGCTGCGCGATCAGCAGGCCATTCGCGATTATTTTCAGCACCTTGGCCTGGGGTTAACGCTGGATGAAGCCGAAGGCTACGCCTTTATGGCGCAGCTACAGTTTGAAAATGACGATGCCGAACTACCGCGCCTGATCCCCAGACGCAGCCTGACCCTGGCGCAAACACTGCTGTTGGTTGCCCTGCGCAAGCGATTGGCCGAACACGATGATGAAGAAAGTGCGCCGCGCCTTATCGTGAACCGTCAGGAAATTTATCAATGGCTGCAGCCTTACAGCCCCGAGGTCAGCAACGAGCTGAAACAACAGCGTGAATACGATGCCTTGATCAAAAAAGTCATCGAAATGGGCTTTTTGAGCACTATTACCAATTTTCCCGACGACTTCGAAGTGCAGCGCATCATCAAGGCCTTCGTTAATGCCGAACAAATTGCCGAGTTCAGCCAATTGCTGACGCCACAGCAGGAGCAAAACCATGACTGATACCCTGCCCACTCATACTAACGCCAACACCGATACCGGAGCCTTGAATGGCTTTAGATTGCAGCAATTTGAGGTGTTGAACTGGGGCACCTTCGACCAAAAAATCTGGCAGCTTAATCTGGCTGGCAATAACAGCTTGCTCACCGGTAACATTGGCAGTGGCAAGTCCACCCTGGTGGATGGTCTCACCACCCTGCTGGTACCACCGCGCAAGGTGGCGTTTAATAAGGCGGCGGGAGCCGATGACAAGGAGCGCTCGCTTGAGTCTTACTTTCACGGCTATTACACCTCCCAGCAAGATGATTACGGCAAAGCCAAAGCCGTGGGCTTGCGCGGGGGCGATCATTACAGCGTGTTACTGGCGCAATTTCATTCCTCGGCGTTGGCGCAAGACATCACCCTGGCGCAAGTATTTTGGCTGAAACCGGGCGAACGAAAAGTTCGCCGGCTGTTTGTAGTGGCACAGTCCCAGCTTGGCCTGGCGAAACACTTTGCTAACTTTGGTAGCAAAATGGCCGATCTGCGCAAGAGTCTGCGTAAACACAGCGGCATCGAAATCTTCGATGGTTTTGCACCCTACCAGCAGTGCTTTAGCAAACAGTTAGGTTTAGGCGCCGATGGCCGCGCGCTAGAGCTGTTCAACCAGACGATCTCCATGAAGTCGGTGGGTTCGGTCACCGATTTTGTGCGGCAAAACATGCTGACCGCCCCCGCGATAGAAGCGCAAATAGTGGAGCTGGAGACCAATTACGATGCACTTAAACGTGTACATGATGCTGTGGTGGCCGCACGGCAAAAAGTGGGCCTGCTTGAACCCGTCAGCCAGTTGGGCAATGACGCGCTCGCGGCGGCACAAGAAAAAGAGCATTACAATCAAAGCCGCGAGCTGAGTGACGTGTTTATGGCCAGCCTGGCGGTGCCGCTGTACCAGAAACGGCTACAGCAAAAACGCCAGGAGCAAGATAAAGCCAAACTCAACTTACAGCAGCTTGACGAACAGCTGAACCAGCATCGACTGCAGATTGAGCAACTGAGTAAAGACATTTACAGCCAGGGTGGCGGCCGGTTACAGCAACTCACCACCGATATGCAACGCCTCGGTAAAGAGCGAGACCAGCGCCAAGGCAACGCCCATCGTTATCAGCAGCTGGTGCGAGCCTTGGGCTTGAATGAACAACTCACAACCGACACTTTTGTCACCAACCTGGCCCAAGCCAAAGAGCATGTTGAGCAGATTAGTCAGCAACAAGAGCTGCAAGAACAACAAAGAGACGCACTAAAACACGAGCTAGGCCAACAGCAGTCTCAACAAAACGCCATTAGCGATGAGCTAACGGCGCTAAAAAAACGCCAATCCAATATTCCGCTACGCCAGCTCAAGATCCGCGAGCAACTTTGTGCGGCATTGAATGTAGCAGAAACCGAGCTGCCCTTCGTCGGCGAGCTGTTACAAATAAAGCCCAACGAACAAGCTTGGCAGGGCGCTATCGAGCGAGTGTTACATAACTTTGCACTCAGCCTGCTGGTGCCCGATCACCTGTATGTTTCGGTGAGCGATTTTATTGAACAAACCAAACTGGGGTCGCGCCTGGTGTATCACAGAGTGAAAACGCTCACCGATTACCTGCCCGTTAAACCCGAATCGAGCCAGTTGCCCGACAAGGTTGAGATCAAGCCCGATAGCCCCCTTTATGCATGGCTAGATAAAGAGCTGACACAGCGCTTTAATTATCATTGTTGTAACAACCTGGAAGACTTTCGCCGCAGCAACAAGGGGCTGACCGTCCAGGGCCAAATAAAGTCGGGGCCTTCTCGTCACGAAAAAGACGACCGCTATGCTATTAACGACCAGAGCCGTTATGTACTGGGCTGGAGCAACAAGCAAAAAATACAGCTGTTAACTGCTCAGCACCAGCAACTGCAACAGGCGATTAGTGCGCTGCACTCGCAACTGACACAACATCAACAACAACGTGAACAGCTTGATGAAGTACGCCGCCAAGCCTTGAATCTGGCCGAGTTTGATCTCGATTTTGAGCAGCTAAACTGGCCACAGTTAAGTGAGCAGATTGAGCAGTTGCAACAGGAATATCAGCAACTTGAACAATCCTCGGATCAGCTGCTAGCGCTGCAAAAAACCCTGCAAGCGGCCAAAACCAGCCTCACTCAGCTGCAAACACAACGAGATCAACAGTTAACCGAGCAAGGCAAGCTTGCCAGCGACATCGAGAACTTTGGTCAGGTATTGGCCACGCAAGAAGCCCAACTGCACGCCTTGCCCGAGCGAGAAAAAGAGCAGTACTTCCCCAGCCTCGGCGCCTTGTTCCGTCAATATGGTGCCCACGACAATCTGCGCATAGAAATGCTCGTCAATCAGGGATCTCTACTACGCGGCAAGTTGAACGATAAAATTCAACACCTGGAAGAAAAACGTGGCCGTAAAGAAAGCCAGATGATCAAGGCCATGGGACAGTTTGGCCACGCCTTCCCTAACGATGTCACCGAGTTGGACCAAAGTTTGGCGGCGTTAGCGGAATATCAGGCACTATTGAGTCAGTTGCAGCAAGAGGATCTACCGCGCCACGAAAAACGCTTTAAAGAGATGCTCAACCAAGACACCATTCGTGCCATGGCATTATTTCGCAGTCAACTCGATCGCCAGGAAGAAGACATTGCCGCACGCATTCGGTTAATCAACCAATCGTTACAAGAGCTGGATTACCAGGATGGCACCTATATCGAAGTAGACGGCGTTGCTTCACCGGATGTAGAAATCCGCGAATTCAAGCAACGACTGAAGCAATGCGTGGAATATGCCACCGACGACAACCTGTATTCGGAGCAAAAGTTTGAGCAGGTTAAAAGCCTGATTGAGCAAATGCGCAACGAGCCAAAATGGACAAAAAAAGTGGTGGATGTTCGCTATTGGCAGCTATTTAACGTGATTGAACGCTACCGGGAAGATAACAGCGAGAAAGAATGCTACTCGGATTCCGGTGGAAAATCCGGTGGCCAGAAGGAAAAGCTTGCCTACTCCATTCTTGCCGCCGCCATCCTGCTGCAATATCGGCTGGTAGGGCAAGAGGGTCAACATCAGCGCCGGTTTAATCTGGTCGTCATCGACGAAGCCTTCGCTCGTGGCTCTAAAGACAGCACCCGCTTTGGCCTGGAGTTATTTAAAAAGCTGGGGCTGCAATTGTTGCTGGTTACTCCGTTACAAAAACTGGATGTCATCGAGCATTATGTGCAACATGTGCACTTTGTCGATCAGCAGAAAAATCGCTCCATCGTGCTCAACATGACCATAGCCGAATATCGTCAGCGGCTGGAACAACATCAGCAGCAACACCATAAATTGCAGCCTTATAACCAGATGATCCGGGAGATAAGCTAGTTCGATGTTGGAGCTCAAGACCATTCGCAACAAGCTGAATAAACAATGGCATCGCTTAAGCTGGCACCAAGCATGGCTGGAGGGAACGCTCAGCTTTCCCTATCAAGTCAAGCTCCCCCGCCTGAGCGACAAGCAATTGCTGCATGACTTTGCCTTATGCCAGCGCCAATTGTTGCAACTCAGACATGAGCTGAAAACGGTAAAAGAAGTAAATCTGGTCGAACAGGAGTTTCAATTCTCGACCATGGGCCGCCAGCGATTACCGGTGGCCATCGAATTTGCCAGCATGGACGCTCTGGCGCGCTTTCTTGGCCAACTGCAACCCTGGCGCCGCTTTATGGCCGATAGCAGACTCATTGAAGCTAGCTTCCCTGCGCTGGCGACTTGGCTACCACAAGCCGCCGCCATCATTGGTAAATATGCCGGTTGCTGGCCCCAACTTTTGGCGGTCTGTCGCTATCTGGTGGCCCATCCACGGCCGGGGTTGTATATACGCCAACTCGATATCACTGGCGTAGACAGCAAGTTTATTGAAGCCCACAAGCCAATCCTTAAAACGCTGCTCGACCAGCTACTGCCTGCCGCTGTCATTGACGAGCGCTTTACTGGCTTGAGAGAACACGGCTTCGAGAAGCGTTATGGTCTTAACTACGAACAACCAGCCGTTCGATTTCGCCTGCTCGATCCCGCGCTGACTAACGAGTTGGGCGGACTGGACGAGCTGACCATTCCGCTGGATGCCTTTAGCAAACTGGACTTATTGATCGATCGGGTCTTTATTACCGAAAATAAGGTGAACGGCCTCGCCTTTCCCGCCACACGCAATGCCTTGGTGATCTTCGGCCTGGGCTATGGTGTGCAAATATTGAAACAAGTGCCCTGGCTGGCACAATGCCGCATTCATTATTGGGGCGATATCGACAGCCATGGCTTCGCCATACTTTCGCAGTTGCGTAGCTACTTTCCTCTGGCACAATCCTTACTGATGGATAGCGACACCCTACTGCACTGTCGCCCGCTATGGGGAGTCGAAGCCAAACCCCATTCAGCCATGCAACTGCCACACTTGAACGAGTCCGAACAACGGCTTTATCAACAACTCAAACAACACTACTGGCAGCCCAACCTGCGCCTGGAGCAAGAAAGAGTCCCTTTTCCGTTGCTGGAAGAGGCTCTGGCCAGACTCCCCTGATACCAATCTAAATAAAAATATGATCTATTTCAAAGCTGGACACGAGAGGAAACAGAGTCACCTCCCACAGGCGACGCGGCAGCAGAGGGGCGGATGAAGGGTTCTACTCCAGCGACCATCACATGACAGGACGTCATGTGCTGAGCGTTACATGGACGTACTTGCAGCGTGTCGGTGGAGTAGACCTTTCGTTCGACCTTTACCGGGCAGCTGAACAGATCAGTTAGTTTTACAGATTGGTATGACCACATACACACCGACTCTATGGTGGATTGAATGCCGGAACGGCAGGAGCATTTTCCGGCCATGGCATTTCACGGTCGTGGTAGTCGATCTCTGCAGCCTCTTCTCAAGCACCTAGTTGTCTGTAGACGATGCCAACAGGTAACTCCCTGGCATCAGGGAGGATGAAGGGATCTGCTCCGCCGACCCTCCGCGCCAAGGATGGCGCGGCGGAGCCCCCAAGGATGGGTTTACGGCGTGTCGGCGGAGCGGGCCCTTTGTCCAACCTTTGCAGAACAACCAAATAGATCAGTTATTAAATCAGTTTGGTATCACCCGGGAGTCTCGGCTCAGATCTCGGCAAAAATGCGCTTCAGGTTGACGTCTTCTTCGGCGGCAGGCTCCAGCTGCAGTTGGGCTTCAATTTCGTTGAGGTGGTCAATCATCAGTTGCACCGCCTTGTCCACATGGTGGCCGGCAATGGCGCCCAGCAGTGCGTTATGCTCGCTGCACGACAGACCGGAGTGATGCGCCTTGCTCTTGCGTGTGCCGGTACTGGTGCTGGTGCCCTGATAGAGTGCCACTATCAGTGACGAACGGGGAATAATCTCGTGCAGGAAGGAGGTCAGCACCGGCTTGTTGGCCAGTTTGCCGATCAGCAGATGAAACTCGCCGGACAGGCGAATGCGCAGGCTCTGCTCGCCCTGCTCAATCGCCTGGTGCTCCCGTTCCAGATGTTCCTGCAGCAGCTTTTTTTCGCGCACCGTGCATTTGCTGGCCAGCTCGCGTACCAGCTCGGCCTCGATCAAACGGCGGGCCTGAAAAATGTCCCTCGCCTCTTCCGGCGACGGCTCGGCCACAAAGGCGCCGCTGTTGGGCACCAGGTTGACCAGCTTGTGATAGGACAGCTGCAGCAGCAACTTGCGCACGAAGCCCCGGCTCAAACCAAAGGTTTCACTCAGGTCTTCTTCTTTCAATCGGGTGCCGGGCAGCAACTTATGCGCCACTATCGCTTCCCAGATGCGCTGATAGACGGTATCCAGATCGTTGGTTTTATTATTCATGCTCTTGGCCTTGTATCACCCTGCCGATATCCCGCTACCGGATGCGCAATGCACCGGTACGTTTTTCCCCAGAGTAGCACAGGGCAATATTGTCAACAATAACGCAACATGTTGTTAAAGAGGGGCCAGGGCCCCTTACAGCACGGGTCGCAGCAGGCCGGACTGGCATGACACCTATACGACACTGGCTGACGTGAAGCATGTGCAAGGCTTGCCATCATGACGGGGCCGACCACAGGATTTATGTCGCCGGCTGTCGTGGGTACACGCCGCCAGACAGCGGCTGACAAGACTGCGACCGACCCGAGTGAAACTGGCAGGGTCAGGTCCGCCCCGCTAGTATTCTACAGAAGTCAGTCCCAGCGTGGCCCATACGACGCCATCTCGGGGTATCGACGGCGGCGGCCTGTCAGCCACAGCCAGGAAATGTCAATTTGTTCATGCAGTTTGTCGATTCGTTTTTAACGGTCGCTCCATGGCTTAACGATGTTGTCTCTATTCGGCAACCGGGAAAAACATGAAGCAGGATTGCATCATAACAGCGCTCCCGCCACTCGATGGTCGGGCGAACAAGGAAACCTCAGAATGAACTTCAAACCGAACACTCCCCTTGCCGGGTGTCTGATGTCACTGCTGGTGATGTTTGCCGCCCAGGCCGCGCCCAGATTTGACGGCAACCCCGACAACCTGCCCCCTGGCCGCTTGAAAACCCAGATCGAAAAGTTGCCCGCCCCCGCCCAGAAGCGGGCCCTGGAGTGGCTTGAGAGATTCAATATTCCGGCCCAGGACTTCGAGTTTCTGCGGGCCGATCGGGACGGTGCCATCTTTTATGAGGATACCGTACTGCCGGAACAAACCAATGACGACACCACAGACGAGGTGGGTGAGCCGCTGGCGGTCGCGCCGGAAGACACCTTCTTTCTGCACAGCCGTCCCGGCGCCGGCAAGGTGGTGTTCCTCGACTTCGACGGCCATGTGATCAGCGGAACTGCCTGGAGTAATGGTGACACCCTCCATGCCCGCCCCTACGATACCGATGGCAGCCCGGCCAGCTTCAGCGACACCGAGCGCAACCGCATCGCCGAGATCTGGCACCGTATCGCCGAGGATATGGCGCCATTTGATATCGACGTCACCACCGAGGACCCCGGCGCGTTCGGGCCAAACGTCGGTCATGTACTGATCACCGAAGATACCGACGAGTTCGGCACGGCCATGCCGGCATCGGGTGCTGGCGGGGTCGCCTATGTGGGCGTCTGGGGTCTCAGCAACTATGAGTACTATTCACCGGCACTGGTCTACGCCAACAATCTAGGGCCCTACGTGGCTCCCTGGGTAGCCGAGGCGGCAACGCACGAATTCGGCCACAACCTTGGACTCAGCCATGACGGCACTTCCACTCAGGGTTACTACGGTGGCCACGGCTCCGGTTTTGTTTCCTGGGGCCCGATCATGGGCGTGGGCTACTACACCCAGGTCACCCAGTGGAGCAAGGGCGAATACGCCGACGCCAACAATAGTCAGGACGATGTACAGATCATCGGCAACAAACTGGGCATTCGCGCCGATGACCACGGCAACGATACGGCCGGTGCCACCCCGCTGGTGGCCGATGCCGGCGGCAGCATCCATTCAACCTCGCCGGAAATCGACCCCGGTAATCTGGCACCGGCCAACAAGGGGGTGATCGAAACCCGCAACGATCGCGATCTGTTCTGGTTCGACACCGCCGCAGGCAATGTGTCCCTGACCATCAATCCGGCCTGGGAAAGCTTTTATAACGACAACCGGCGCGGCGCCAACCTCGACATTCAGGCCAGCCTGTACGATGCCCAGGGTAATCTGGTGATCAGCGTCGATTCGCTGAATGACACCATGGCGCAAATCGATCAATCCCTGGTGGCTGGCCGTTATTACCTCGAAGTCACCGGTGTCGGTAACAACATGACGCCCTACAGCGACTACGGCAGCCTGGGCATGTATTTCATCTCCGGCACCATACTGCCGGCGCAGGGAGACACCACGGCACCGACCCCGAACCCGGCCGGCTGGTGGGCCACCCCGCCCATGGCGCAAGGCACTGACCAAATCGACATGGCGGTGAACCCGGCCAGCGACGACTCCGGTACCGTGCAATACAACTTCCTGTGTGCAGCCGGTGGCACCGGCTGCAGCAACAGCGGCTGGCAGGATGGCACCGGCTACAGCGCGACCGGACTGCAGGCCGGCACCAGCTACAGCTTTCAGGTGAAGGCGAGAGATCCGGCCGGCAACGAAACAGCCCTGTCGGCGATTCGCTCGGCCACCACTCTGAGCAACCAGTCGCCGGTCGCGGTGAATGATAGCGCCGTGACCAACCAGGGCCAGGCCGTTACCATCGGCGTGCTGGCCAACGACACCGATCCCGAGAACGACACCCTGTCGATCAACGGCTTCCAGCAGGCAGGCAACGGCAGCGTCGGCCAGAACGGCAACAGCCTGGTATATACGCCGGCCAACGGCTTCGTTGGCAGCGACAGCTTCAGCTACACAGTGACCGACGGTACCAACACCTCGGCCTCGGCGACGGTAACCGTCACCGTTAATGAGGCAAACCAGCCGCCGGTAGCCGTGGATGACAGCGCCGGCGTCAAGCTGAGCAGCTCACTGACGATCGACGTGCTCGGCAACGACAGCGATCCCGACAACGATGCGCTGACCATCAGCGGTTTCAGCCAGGGCAGCAAGGGCTCGGTCGCGCTATCGCCGGCCGGTGACCAGCTTGTGTATAGCAGTGGCAACAAGCGTGGGGGCGATACAGTGACCTACACCATCAGTGATGGTCATGGCCATACCGCGACCGCCACGCTCAGCATCAACATCAGCCCCAAGGGCCAGAGTGATGGCGACAGCAGCGGCGATGACGGTAACACCGGTGGTAGCAGCGGCAAATGCCACCCGAAACGGGGCTGCTGATAAGTAGCACCCAGCCCTTGTACAACCGCTGTCCACCAACCCCGTGACGAACGGCGTCGAACACTGGCGGAGCAGGCCATGCCTGTTCCGCCTTTTTTATGCTCAACGTAAAAAGCCCTGCCTATAGCAGGGCTTTCCGGTTCAAGATACCGGCCTCACATCAAGGGTGCGGGGCCTGTGTGATTACTGGCGGAAGCGTTGGCAAGGCTGCCAGTGCTGCATCAGCAGGTAGTAGATGATACCGGCGGGCAGCAGGCTGGCGTACCAGGACACGGCGGAGAAGGTCAGGGCCACCACGGCACCGGACAGGGCCGCTATGATGGCACCGTAATTGACGCCTTTGTAAGGACCCTGCTCGTCATAGAGCTTGTCCAGATCCAGCTTGCGGCGACGCAGAATGAAGTAGTCCACCACCATGACCGCGAAGATGGGGCCGAGGAAGGCCGAGTAGGTCTGCACGAATATCTGCAGGCCGGCGGAAGACTCTTCCTTGACCAGCTCCCAGGGGAAGGTGCAGAAAGCCAGCAGACCCACCAGTATGGTGGAGGTGCGGAATTTCAGCTTGAACACATCCATCAGGATATAGGTCGGCGGTACCACGTTGTTGAGCACGTTGGTGGTCACCTGGGCGAAGGCGATGAACAGCAGGGTGATAACCAGCAGCGGCGTGTTGTCGACGGCGCTGGAGAAGACCTGAATGGGATCAGTCACCCCGGTCGCGCCAGACACCATCAGACCAATCAGCCCCATGAACAGGGTGCAAGGCAGGATGGACATGGCGTAAATCACTGTCAGCAGACCCGGCTTGGTGCCTTCTTTCAATTCGCGGGAATAATCGCTGACGTTCAGCATCATGGTGCTGTAGATGCCGAGGAACAGCATGGTGGCGCCCCAGAATGGCATACCCCAGGTACCTTCGACGTTCACCAGGTTGGTGGTGATCTCTTCACCGTAACGATCAATCACGCTGTAGAACATGTAGACCAGCGCCAGCAGAATAAAGCCGCTGCCTATGTTCTCCAGCCACTTGATGCCCTGGAATCCGAAGATCGACAGGCCAATCTGCAGAAACTGGAACAGTACGAAGTAGAGTACCAGGTTGTCGAAACCGAACAGGGTGGCAGACACCGCGTTCAGGGCGCCGGCGCCGATCCAGCTCTGAAAGCCGTACCAGACGATGGCCGGTATCGCCCGAACCAGCCCCGGAAAGCGGGTACCGGCAAAGCCGAAGGCGCTCCTCGCCTGTACCATGAAGGGAATGCCGTATTTGTAACCGCCGGCTCCGTTCAA
>JBFGZI010000022.1:0-15450 GCA_041586855.1 Oceanisphaera sp.
CAGCGCCAGCCAGTCATCCAGCGGCAAGTCCGGCACCCGTACCGCGATATCCAGCGGCGCCCTGGGCAGCTGTGGTTGCGCACCGGCGCCGGCCGAGAGCCACAGCCGCTGCACCTTGGCGCCGCTCGGCCCGAAACCCAGCCCGGCCAGACCCCGAATGTGTTCCCCCAGGGTCAGCTCAATCCGCGCCTGCCGCCCATCGCCCGTCAGCTCGAGGTGGCTGGGCCAGGATTGTTGACCGGCCTTGTTCAGCGGCGGCGGCAAGCGGCTGACCAGCCCCTCCAGCGCCGAGTCGGCCTCGAAGCGATAATCCAGTTCACCCTGCTCCGCCAGCGTCAGCTCGAGTTTGCCGCGCCAGTCGGCAGCGCCCTGTAACGCCTGCAGTGGCGGATAGGCCAGTGCCAGCTCGGCGGCCTGCAGCCGCCCCCGCATGTCGATGCCCACCTGGTAGCCGGCGGCGGTCTGCTGCCCGCGGTAATCCAGTTGTAGCGGTTGTCCGTTCCAGTGGGCCTGCATGGCCTCGAACCGGGTTTCTCGCTCATCAAACAACAGACGACCGCTGACCCCGCTGAGCGGCAGCTCCAGCGGTTTGACTCGCACCCGGTTGTCCACAAAGTCGACCTGGCCGTCGACCGCCACCTGACCGCCGTGCAACGGGATGTCCAGCGCCAGCCGGCCATTCAGCGGACCCGTCACCTGCACCTGCTCCAGGGTGGTGCCGACCGAACTCGCCAGGGGAGAATCCTGCAGATAGGCGGTGACCGCCTCGCCTTCTCCTGCAATATCGGCACTGAGCTGCAGTGTGGCCGTCTTGTTCAGCGGCACTATGCGCGCATCTATGGTACTGGCCGCCACCGCACCCAGCCGCCCGCTTGGACCCCGCATATAGAGGCCATCATTTTCAAACAGCAAATCCAGGCCGAGATCGGTCAGGGGCAGCCAGTGCGGATCGAAGCGAAACTCGGCCTGGCGCAGCGGCACCCGGGCCTGAAAAATACCGCTGCCATCTTGATAGGGAAAACCGTCGAGTCGCCCATACCAGAGCACCTCGGCGCCGTCGGCCCGGCCCCCGCGAATGGCCCCCTGCAGATAGTCCACCAGCGACGCCCCCATCAGCGGCTCGGGCAAATAACTGAAGGCCCGCTCGGCCCGCAATACATCGACCCGCGCCGAAGTGCTGAGCAGAGGCGCGCCCCGGTTCGGCAACTGCAGGCTGAACCAGCCCTGCAGCGCCAGATCGGCGGTATTCACTTCCAGCTCGTCGCTCCACAACAGCCAACCGTCCCGCTGTTTGCGCCAGCGCAGCCCGGCCGACAGCCGCTGCATCGGCCAGGGCTCGCGGAAGGAACCGTCGTAAACCCAGTCGGTCGCCTCTTGCTGTTCAAGGGTCAGCTGGCCCTGGTCGGCGGCCAACAGAAAATGGCCATTGAGGCCCCGGGTTTGCGGTGTCCATTCGAAGGATCGGGTGCTGACCTCTTCCAGCGAGCCCTGCCAGCGCCAGTCGTCACCGGCCACGGCAGAGGAAAAATAGAGATTGGTCAGATGGCCCCGGGGGGCAATGCCGGCCAGCTGACGGGCGGTGGCCGGCCAGAAGCTTTCACCCCACTGGGCCAGCAGGGCCAGATCGGTAAAGGTTAGCCGATCCAGATAGCCATGCAGCCGCTCCTGCTGTCTGTCCAGCTGAAGATGCCAGCTCGGCCAGGCATCACCGTCGACGCCGATGTCGATATGGCTGCTGGCCAGCTGCCAGCCGGCGTCGGTCGGCTGCCACTGCACCCGGCCGCCATCGACCGACACCTGATGATCATCGCCCCAGCGCAGTCGATTTTCACCCAGCTCCAGCACTCCGGCGCTGAGCTGCCCCTGTCGCCATTCCAGCCATAGCTCGAAGTCGAGACGGGCGCTGACGCCCTGATCCAGAGGCCGGATGCGGGAGAGAATGGAAGAGGCATCGACACCATCGGCTTGCAGATAGATGCTGCCGTCGAGCCGATCGCTCGGGCCGGTGAAACGGCTGCTGATACGCACTTGCTGATCGGCATCGGGACCAAAACCCAGGCGACCCCGGCCCTGATGCAGGCCGGGCGCATTCTGCCAGTGCAAGGCCGGAAGGTGTAGCTCGAACAGGTCCTGCTGCGGTGTGGTCACCACCAGCTGGGCATCGTGCAGGGAAAAACGCTCCACCCCATCGAGCGCCAGATGGGGCAACCAACTCAAATCGGCGTTCTGAGCAGACTTGCGCTCGTCACCCAGACTCAGGGGCAGACGCAGGCCATCCAGAGTCAGTTCATTCAGCACAGGCCGCCATTGACGCAGGCTTTGCCACAGCTGCACGCCCACCAAGGCGCGACGCAGGGTGATGGCCGGCGCCTCGGGTTGATGCAGGCTGACCTCGTTCACCACCAACACAGGGCCGTAATCCTGCCAGCTCAGCCCCAGACGGCCCACTTCCAGAGTCAGCTGCTGCTCGCTCAACAGCCGATCCAGCCACTGCTGCTGCCAGCTGGCCAGCCAAGGCGAGCCGAAGCGCAACAGGGTCACCAGCACCGCCAGCAATACCGCCGTTGCCGCCAGGCCCAGCCAGGCCCAGTTCAAGCCTCGTCTGAACACCACAGACACTACATCATCACCACGTCGAACTGTTCCTGGTTATACAGGGGCTCGCTGCTGACCTTGACCTGCTTGCCGATAAATACCTCCAGCTCCGCCAACATATGGGACTCGTCCTCCTGCAGGGCCGAGGCCACCGCCAGGGCGGCATAGACCACGAACTTGTCGGCGTCGTAGGCCTTGTTGACCCTGATTATCTCGCGCAAGATCTCGTAACTGACGGTTTCCACCGTCTTGACCCGGGCCCGGCCATTGCACTCGGGACAGGCGCCGCAGAGCACATGTTCCAGACTTTCCCGGGTGCGCTTGCGGGTCATTTCCACCAGCCCGAGCTGAGAAAAACCGTTGACGTTAGTCTTGGCCCTGTCCCTCGACAGTGCCAGTCCCAGGCTGTGCAGCACCCGCCGCTTGTGATCCTCATCATGCATATCGATGAAGTCGATGATGATGATGCCGCCCAGGTTACGCAGCCGTAGCTGACGGGCAATGGCCTGGGTGGCTTCGGTATTGGTGTTGAAGATGGTTTCTTCGAGATTGCGGTGGCCGACGAAGGCGCCGGTGTTGATGTCCACCGTGGTCATGGCCTCGGTCTGATCGATGATCAGGTAACCACCGGACTTGAGCTCGACCTTGCGATCCAGCGCCCGCTGAATCTCGTTTTCCACATCATAGAGATCGAAGATCGGCGAACTGCCCTGATAATACTCTATCTTGCCGGACAGCTCGGGCACGAACTCCTCGACGAAGGTACACAACACCTCGTAAGTGCTACGGGAGTCGACCCGGATCCGGTCCAGCTCGGCGCCGACAAAATCCCGCACTATGCGACAGGCCAGTCCCAGATCTTCATACAGCATGGAGCAGGATGAATATTTTCCGCGCCGCTCCTGGATCTTGCGCCAGAGCCGCTTGAGAAAGGCCGCATCCTGCGACAGCTCGGTCTCGCCTATGCCTTCGGCGGCGGTGCGGATAATATAGCCCCCCTGCTCGTCGACGTAACTACCTACTATCTGCTTGAGGCGCTCCCGCTCCTGTTCCGAGTCGATACGCTGAGAGACCCCCACATAGGCACTGCCGGGCATGAACACCAGATAGCGGGACGGCAAGGTGATATCGGTGGTCAAGCGTGCGCCCTTGGTGCCCAGGGGATCCTTGACCACCTGTACCACTATATCCTGGCCCTGGCGGACCAGCTCGGCAATGTTGCCGGCCTGAAAATGCGCCTGTTCCCTGGTATCCACGCATTCGGTATGAGGCACTATGTCGGAGGCATGCAGAAACGCCGCCCGCTCACCGCCAATATCGACAAAGGCCGCCTGCATGCCGGGCAACACCCGACTGACCTTGCCTTTGTAGATATTACCGACGATACCGCGCCGGGCCTGACGCTCCACATGCACTTCCTGCAGAATACCGTTTTCCACCAGCGCCACCCGGGTTTCCGCGGGGGTCATATTGATTATCAGTTCTGCAGACATGCGAGCTCCGCCCATAGGTGTGTTAAAGGGTATCTAAACTACCATAGAATGGCGGCCAGATAAGGGATCAGCCCGACAAAACCCCGGCCCGGCGCAACAGGGCTTCGGTTTCCACCAGCGGCAATCCGACCACGGCGCTGTAACTGCCGTTGATGCGCGCCACGAAGCGTCCGCCCAGGCCCTGAATACCGTAGCCACCGGCCTTGTCGGTCGGCTCGCCACTGGCCCAGTAACGCTCTATATCCGCCTCGGTCAAATCCCGGAAGCTGACCTCTGTGGTCACCAGCACCATCTCGATCCGCCCCTGCCAGACCAGAGCCATGGCGGTCATCACCTGATGGCTGCGGCCGGACAACCGCCGCAGCATGGCCAGGCCATCGACCTTGTCTGCCGGCTTCTCCAGCACATCGCCGTCCAGCACCACTATGGTGTCGCCGGCCAGCACCGGCAGCGGCCGGGCCGCCATGGCCGCCCCGGCCTGGGCCTTGTCCCGGGCCAGACGCTGCACATAATCCGCCGCCGCCTCGTCGGGCCGGCGCCGTTCTTCAACCCGGGGCAACACCAGTTCGAAGGGGACTTCCAACATGGCCAGTAATTCACGGCGACGGGGCGAGGCGGAGGCAAGATATAGCGAGGGGGACATAAACAGACTCACGACAGGGCGAATTGCCGCCGGCATTTGCGCAGCAGCAGAAAAATCCAGGGCCAGAACACCATGCTGCTGACGATGGACCAGAAATAGTGGTAATCGAGCTGGATATCCCGGTTCATATAGGCGGCCCAGAAAATCAGCAGCTTGTTCAGTATCGCCAGGGCACCGACCACGAAGGCCTGCTGCCAGACCGAATAGTTACGCATGCGCTGAAACTGGGAGGCGGCGAGGTAAATCGGGATCACCAGCGCCAGGGCATGGACGCCCAGTACGGAGCCGAACAGCAGATCCAGCATCAATCCGGAGAAAAAGGCGGTGCCTACGTTGGCCCGGTGCGGCAGGGCTATGGTCCAGTAAATCAGGGTAACCAGTAGCCAGTCGGGCCGGAAAGGCGCGATCAGATCAGGCAGCGGCAGTATGGACAGGATCAGCGCCAGCAGCAGGCTGACGCCAATCACCAACCGTCCTTTCAGGGAAAAGCTTCTCATTGAGGGGCTCCTTCTGCGGCTGGCGAGGGCGCGACATCATCCACATCGATGACCTTTGGCTCGGGCCACAGCAGCAGCAGGTAACGCACCCGATCGAGGGCGGCGAAGGGCTGCACCCGAATATCGGCAAAGGGCTGGCCTTCTTCGTAACCCACCCGGCTGACCCGCCCGACCGGATACCCTTCGGGAAAGCGGCCCGCCAGGCCGGAGCTGAGCAGCACATCACCCTCGCGGATATCGGTGTTGCGGGTAATGTTGTGCAGCAAGAGTCGATCGAGCTGACCACTGCCACTGGCAATGGCCCTGATATCGTTGCGTGCCACCCGCACCGGTATGCCATGGCTGGTATCGGTGATCAGCAGTACCCGGCTGGTGGTCTGGCCCACCGAAATCACCTGCCCGACCACACCCTGTTCGTTGAGCACCGGCTGGCCTTCGAACACCCCGACCAGGCTGCCTTTGTCGATCACCACCTGATGAGAGAAGGGATCCGTGTCCACCGCCATGATCTCCGCCACCATGCGCCGGGTATCGAAGCGTACCGGCGAGCCGAGCAAATCGCGCAGCCGCTGATTTTCCTGCTCGAGATGACGCAGCCGCAGCAAGTCGTCCCGCAGCAGAAACAGTTCCTGCTCCAGGTGCTGGGAATGGGCCAGCAGCGACTGGCGTGACATCAGCTGACTGGAGGCGGCATCGAGCAGCAATCGCGGGCTGTTGGCCATGTACTGCAGCGGACTCACCAGCGAGTTGAGATAGAGCTTGGCCCCGGTAAAGCTGTGATAGCGACTGTCGGCGATAATCAGCAGCAAGGACGCAACCACCGCCAGTGCCAGGCGGATAGGTAGGGAAGGACCACGACCGAAAATCGGTTTCATAGGGGAATAGGCAGGCCGGTCATCCCGGCCCGGTTATCAATCGTAATGGAACAGATCCCCACCGTGCATGTCGATCATTTCCAGCGCCTTGCCACCACCTCGGGCGACGCAGGTCATGGGATCATCGGCCACCACGACGGGAATACCGGTTTCTTCCATCAGCAACCGATCCAGATCGCGCAGCAGGGCGCCACCGCCGGTGAGCACCATGCCCCGCTCGGAAATATCGGAGGCCAGTTCGGGCGGTGACTGCTCCAGTGCCACCATGACGGCGCTGACGATGCCGGAGAGCGGCTCTTGCAGCGCTTCCAGGATCTCGTTGGAATTCAGGGTAAAGCTGCGTGGTACCCCTTCGGCCAGATTACGGCCGCGTACTTCGATTTCCAGCACCTCGTCACCCGGATAGGCCGAGCCCACCGCGTGCTTGATGCGTTCGGCGGTTGCTTCACCAATAAGAGAACCGTAATTGCGGCGCACATAATTGATGATGGACTCGTCGAAGCGATCGCCCCCTATCCGTACCGACTGGGAGTACACCACGCCGTTGAGGGAGATGATGGCTACCTCTGTGGTACCACCACCGATATCCACCACCATGGAACCGGTGGCTTCGGAGACCGGCAGACCGGCACCAATGGCGGCAGCCATGGGCTCGTCGATCAGATAAACCTCTCGGGCACCGGCACCCAGAGCCGATTCCTTGATGGCCCGGCGCTCTACCTGGGTAGAACCGCAGGGCACGCACACCAGCACGCGCGGACTGGGGCGGAAGAAATTATTGTCGTGTACCTGTTTGATAAAATGCTGCAGCATTTTCTCGGTAACATAAAAATCGGCAATCACGCCGTCTTTCATCGGCCGGATGGCGGCGATATTGCCGGGTGTCCGTCCCAGCATCTGTTTGGCGGCATGGCCGACGGCGGCAACACTCTGGGCCGAGCCGGATCTTTCCTGGCGAATCGCCACGACAGAAGGCTCGTTCAGAACAATGCCCTGATCTTTGACGTAGATGAGAGTGTTGGCCGTTCCCAGATCGATGGAAAGATCGTTGGAAAACATGCCTCTTAGCTTTTTAAACATATGCTGAGGGGGATCCTGGGTTGAGAAACCGGAAAATGCGGCTAACTTTATCAATGCAGCCTGTTCCAGGCAAGGAGCAAGCAAAGTTAAAGCCTCTTACAGAGGGGGCTAGCTTGAATAACAGGATAAGTTCCTTACACTTGCGTGATCATCCCTGTGGTATTAATTTTCGTGTCCGATCCTTCTTGCTGGCAACAACTGTACCGGCAGCAGTGCCCCTCGCCACTGCAGCGGCTCTGCCATCCCCTGCTGGAACAACACCGCCTGACCCTGTGGATCAAGCGCGATGATCTGCTGCATCAACATATCTCGGGTAACAAGTGGCGCAAACTGAAATATATACTGCGCCAGGCGCTGTCGGAGCAAGCCGGGGGACTGCTCAGTTTCGGCGGTGCCTATTCCAATCACCTGCACGCCCTGGCCGCCGCCGGCCATTGGCTGAGTCTGCCCACCCTAGGCATGGTGCGCGGCGAACCCCATAGCAACAACCCCACCCTTGACGACGCCCGTCGCTGGGGCATGACGCTGGAATTCGTCGACCGGCAGCAGTATCGCCGCCGTCAGGACGCCGACTGGCTGGCCGAGCTGGCACTGAGGCACCCTGGTTATCTCATCGTTCCCGAAGGCGGCAGCTGCCCGCAGGCCTTACCGGGCGTGGCGGAATTGTGGCGCGAGTTGTCGCCAGAGCTACCCAGGCTGGATGAAGTCATATTGCCGGTGGCCAGCGGCGGCACCCTGGCCGGGCTGCTGTCCGCCCGCCCTGTCGCCACCCGGGTGCGCGGCTATGCGGTATTGAAGGGCGCAGGCTGGCTGGCCGAAGAGGTACGCCGACTGTATCCACCGGCGGCACAGGATAACGGCTGGCAGCTTGAACTGGGCCACCACGGCGGCGGCTATGCCAAATGTTCGGCGGCCGACAAGGTCGCCATCGCCGAACTGGCCGTACAGCTCAAGGTGCCCCTCGAACCCATCTACAGCGGCAAGGCGCTGCTGGGACTGTTTCGGGATATCGCTGCCGGTCGCTATGCCGCCGACAGCCAGTTGTTGTTTCTGCATACCGGCGGTATGCAGGGCGCGCGCAGTACCTTATAGCAATTGGAACCGCTATAGCAGTTCAAATCGCTCCGGACGGGAGAAGAAATACCCCTGACCGGCATAGACACCCAGCTGATGCAGGCATTCCCATTCGGCGGCGGTTTCGACGCCCACCGCTATCACCTGGGTCCGGCTGCCGACACTGTTGCCGACCAGGCTTCTGACCGCCATCTGGTTGACGGGTTTGCTGTCGATTTCCCGCACCAGGCTGGGATGCAGTTTGAGATAATCCAGCGCATAGTCCTTGATATATTGCGAACTCACCACATCCTGCCCCGCATGGTCCACCGCCAACCCACAACCCAGCGCCTTGAGCGCGCGCAACGGCTTGCTCAATGCCTGAAAATGCCGGCTTACCTGGGCTTCCGACAACTCAATCACCAGACCGCTGAGCTGCGCCTTGGGCAGTTGAATCAACTCGAAAATCAACCAGCGATGAAAGCCGCCATTCAAGAGGCTGGCCGCAGAAATATTGAGCGCCAGGGGAACACGTCGATCACTTTCCTGCAGCAGCGTCAGGGCACGCAGCACCATGGCGCAGTCCAGCTCTTTCAACAGGCCGCATTTCTCCGCCATCGGCAGAAAATGCCCGGCCGACAGCTCCCTGCCCTGCTCGTCCTGAATCCGGGCCAGCAGCTCATAGATGATAGGCTCCTGCTCCGGCCCGGTATAGATGCCCTGCCGATCGAGCCGGACCCTGTCCTGCTCCAGCTGGCGACCCAGCAAGGTGCGCCAGCGCACCGTTCCCTTGCCACGGCTCTCTTCGGTCACTCCCTTGTAATACATGAAGTAGCCGTCACCGCCCTGCAAGCCGGCACTGCGCAGCGCCAACTCGGCTTCCTCTTCCACCTGAGTTAACAATTCACCACAGCGAAAACAGACGCCACCGATAAAGAGCGAAGGCTCCCGCACCTCATCCGGCCAGTGCAGGCGGCGCAGCAGCTTCATCACCTGCCGTGCCGCTTCCTGCGCTTCGCTTTCCACCAGGTTGGGAAACAACAGGGCGAAGATATTACCGGTATAGCGGGCCTGCAAGGCCCCGGGGTAACGACGGATGAGATGACCCAGATAGACGGAAGCCGACGTCAGCAGCTCATCACCGCGTTCGTATCCCAGGTGATAGTTGATGTGTTCCAGATCCTGCAGTTCCACCAGCAACAGGGCCCCGGAGTGGCTGGCCGGATCATTCAGCGCCGCCTCCAGCCGGTTATCGAAGAACACCCGATTGCCGATGCCGATTTTTTTGTCTACGAACACATTGGCACGCATAAAGGTATCGAACCGGCTGCGTTCCTTGCCCGCCTCCTTGAGATCCCGGAGTAATTTGTCCAGCGCCTGACTGGCCTGGTGCGGCCATTCTTCCTGCGGATTATGTTGCAACATGCCGAGCCGGCCTTCGAGGATCAACTGGCCACGTAAATCGAGCAGCTCGGCGCCCCGCAGCTGGCGACGAAACCACCTCAGGGTGAACAAGAGGCCGACGAACACCAGTATAATGGCGGCGGTCACACCGGAAAGAGCAGCCAGGGAGTGATCGATGTCATAAAAAGGCGGACGCAACACCAGATGCACACTCAGGCCCGGGTGTGCCGTCAATGGATGTTGATATTCGAGGGACAGCTCATCGGCCTGCAGCTGCTGACCCGACTGATAACGATACTGCGGACCAGACTCATTCTGCACCGAAAAATCGATAATATCGTTCACATCGAGCAGCGCCGGCAACCAGCGAACTATGCTTTCCTGCCGTTCGGCGCCACTTTGCCAGCCTTCGTTGACCAGACGCACCACCGAGTCGACCTGTTTCTGCTGATAGGCGGTCCCCATCTGATAAAAACTGATCCCGGCCCCCACCAGCACCATCAGTACGGCCGCCAGAATGCACATGGTGATGGTGGCAATAAACTGATTGGTAAATCTCATTAATATTCCCTGACTGACTCCGGCTGATTCCGGCGTTCCTTCCCTGATGTTCCATCGTCGTGAACCTGTATAAACAATACAGCAGGTGCGTGTCATGCTCGTGGCCCTACCTGAAAGATAAGGCTTTTCGACCATTACCGCCATAACAACAGGTAATAAAAAGCCCCTGAATCAGGGGCTTATCTGGCATTCTTTACGAATGTAGCCTTGGCAAAACGGCGCCTCTAGAACGGGATGTCGTCATCGAAATCCATCGGCGGTTCATTGTAGACGGGAGCCGGATTCTGCGGCTGACTCTGGGGCTTGGGCGCCGGCTTGTTCTGCTGGCCATACTGGGGCTGGCCCTGAGGCGCACCCTGTTGCTGGCCACCCTGCTGACCCCAGTTGCCCTGGCCACCCTGAGGTGCACCCTGCTGCTGGCCACCTTGTGGCTGACCGCCTTGTTGCTGGCCCCAACCGCCCTGGCCGCCACTTTGACCGCCACCCTGCGGGCGACCGCCCAGCATCTGCATGGTGCCGCCAACATCGACCACGATTTCGGTGGTGTAACGATCCTGACCATCCTGGCCCTGCCACTTGCGAGTCTGCAAGCGTCCTTCCACATAGACCTGGGAGCCTTTGCGCAGGTATTCACCGACAATTTCGGCCAGCTTGCCGAAGAACACCACCCGGTGCCATTCGGTACGCTCTTTCTGCTCGCCGGTCTGCTTGTCGCGCCAGCTCTCGCTGGTGGCCAGGGTAATATTGGCGACCGCGCCCCCGCTGGGCATGTAACGTACTTCGGGATCCTGGCCCAGGTGGCCGATCAGGATAACTTTATTGATGCCTCTATTGGCCATAACTCGCTCCGCACTCACAGGTTGATCAGGCGCCGGGCCTGATCCAGTTCAAAAATATTACCGTCTACCTTCAGGTAGGCGGACCCCTCTTCGGGGATAATCAAGGCTTCATGCACGCCGGGCAGGGCCATCAGCCGCTGCAACAGCTGCTCGCGCCGATCATGGCTTTCTATATTAACACCGATAGACAGGATATGAGACCGAACCTTGCTCACGTTGGCCATGCCCGCCGCCAGCCAGAACCAGACGGCCATGCAGGCCGCCACCAGCAGAAAGACCCCGCTGCCGCCCAGTTGCTGGAATAATAGCCCACCCAGTACACCGCCGAGAAAGGCGCCGAAAAACTGGCTGGTGGAATAAATGCCCATGGCGGTGCCCTTGGCGCCCGCCGGGGCCAGCATCGACAAGAAGGCCGGCAGCGAGGCTTCCATGAAGTTGAAGGCGGTAAAATACAGCACCATCGCCAGCGCCAGCAGCCAGATCTGGCCCTTGCCTGCCGCCATCAGCAGCAGGGCAACCATCATCACCAGTATGGAGGCCTGAAACAGCTGCTTGTTCATGTTGCGCCGTGCGCCCAGGATCAAAAAGGGCACTATCAGCAGGAAAGACAACAGCAAGGCGGGTAGATACAGCCACCAGTGGTGCTCTGCCGCCAATCCGGCGTCGAGCAGGGTCAGCGGAAAGGCCACGAAGACCGCGGTCAGGGTCAGGTGCAGCAGCATGATGCCGAAATCCAGCCGCAGCAGCTGCCGGTCTTTCAACAGCCGCCCGAACAACTCGGGCGCGGCGGTCACATCACGGATCTGACCGCGATGAGCCGACTCCGGCAACAGGAAGCGCACCATAAGGATGCCCACCAGCGCCAGCAGGGCCGTGGTCCAGAATACGCCCGACAAACCGAACAGGGACGCCAGCACAGGTCCCAGCACCATGGCGATGGCGAAAGAGATGCCGATGCAGACCCCGATAATGGCCATGGCCTTGGTGCGGTTTTCTTCCCGGGTGATGTCGGCGGCCAGCGCCAGAATGGCACCGGCGATGGCGCCGGAGCCCTGCAGTACCCGGCCGATGGCCACGCCATAGACGGAGTCGGACAGGGCGGCGACCACAGAGCCCAAGGCAAACAGCGTCAGGCCGGCATAGATCACCGGCTTGCGACCGATTCGGTCGGACAGCCAGCCAGCGGGGATCTGCAGCACCGCCTGGGTCAGGCCATAGATACCGATGACGATGCCCACCCACAGGGGGGAAAAGCCGATCAGGTCCTTACCATACAAGGCAAATACCGGCATGATCATAAACAAACCCAGCATCCGCATGCCGAAAATGCCCGCCAGGGTAAACGAGGCCCGCCGTTCGCGGGGGCTGAAGCCTTGCTCGTCGCTCATGGATATTCTTCCGCCATTAACAAGATAAAAAAGAGGCCTAGTTTAGCACGGTGACACTGTCAGGATTAGGGTCTGTTGGCCTTTCGAGATGATTTTTGCAGCAGTTTGTGGGGTCTTGATACAAGGCAGCGCTTATGCCGTGTAGTCGCCCTACATAAATAAGCGATAACGCAGTAGCAAGACCCCACAAGCGCTGCCCTGCGGGTTCGGCTAAACGCGTTTTTCTCTTTGTTGAGAGGGCTTTGCTTAGAATGACTAGGCTACCCCCCTCTCGCCGCGATAAAAACGCGTTTAACTCGAACAAAATTTCACCGCAAAAGGTCAACAGACCCTAAACATCGCAAAATGGATTGTATTAAACAAAAACGGGACAACAATAATGAAAAAACTACTCTACGGCGTGGCGGCGTTGTTGCTGTTATTGCTGCTGGCGCTGGTGATTCTGACCCAGGTTGTAGATACCGACAGGGTCAAGCGGGTATTGATAGAGCAGACCCGGGAAAAAACCGGCCGTACCCTGGTGATCAACGGTGATCTGAGCTGGCGCTTTTTCCCCTCCATCGGCTTTACCCTCAACGACACCGCCCTGCTCAACCCGCCCGGCTTTGCCGCAGGCAACACCCTGTCCGTCGGTGAAATCAGCCTGGACGTGGCGCTGAAGCCGTTGTTCGATAACCGGCTGGAAATTGGCGAAGCGGTGCTGGGCAAGGCGCGCCTGCATCTGATCACCCGTGCCGATGGGGTGACCAATATCGACGATCTGCGCACCCTGTCTACCGCCAGCAACTCGGACAAGAATACGGATGCCGCCGACGAGTCTGCCAATGCCGACGAATCCCGTCAGCCGATGAGCATCAGCCTGGCCGGTGTGCGGGTGGAGGATGCCGAGATAGTGGTGCAGAACGACATCAGCAATACCCTGACGCGCCTCAACCGGGTTAATTTCAAACTCGACGAATTTGCTCCCGGTAAGTCGGTACCCCTGAGTCTGTCCGGCAATCTGTTCAGTGACGACATTCAGGCCAATATCGATGCCACCGGTCAGCTGTGGCTGGCGCCGGAATTCGACCGCTTGCGGCTGGATGAACTGAAGCTGGATGTTGACGCCACCGGACGCGCCATTCCCGGTACCAAGCAGCTGCGGCTGCAGGGTAACCTGGCCTATGATGTCAGCCGCAAGCTGGCCGAGTTCGGCGACATGAGCCTGAAGCTGGGTGCCCTGGATGCGACCGGCGAACTATCGGTACGTCATACCGCCATCCCGGATGTGCGCTTCAACCTGAGCACGGCGCTGCTGGATGTGGATGCGCTGCAGGCTGAATGGCGTACCACGCCGGAAGCAGGTTCCGAAGGCGACCAGGCGGCCAGTGCGGCGGCATCGGCTGCCAGGGCCAGCCTGCCTTCTTCCATCGCGGCCAGCGAGCCGGATCTGTCTGCGCTCAAGGGCATCAAGGTCGAAGGCCAGCTGGCCGCCGACAAGGTGTTGGTGCAGGGGATTGAACTGGAACAGCTCACTATCAAGGTCAACATCGACCAGGGCAAGGTGAAACTCGACCAGGTGCAGGCTCGGCTATATGAGGGCAGGATTGACGCCAATGGTGAGCTGGACGTCAATGCGCACCCGGCGCGTTTTCGGGTACAGAAGACGCTGACCGGGGTCAATGCCCGGGATCTGCTGACGGCTGCGGCCGGCATCGACTACCTGGAGGGGCGGGCGGATCTGTCTTTTGACTTGCGTGGTACCGGCCTGACCAGTGATGCCATCAAGCGCAGCGTAAAGGGTACCAGCGAACTGAAGGTAGCCGATGGCGCCCTGAACGGGGTGAATATTGCGGCGCTGATCCGCCGGGCACATGCCAAGGTGAAAGGACTGCCGCTGCCGGCGGAAGACGCGGTCGAAAAAACCGACTTCAGTGCCTTGACCGCCGATTTTGCCATCGCGAAAGGCAAGGTGAGCACCGATAACCTGCACATGGCCTCACCCTTGTTGCGCATCGATGGCGAGGGGGAAACCAATCTGCTCGACGAGTCGCTCGATGTGCTGCTCAACACCGCCATCGTCGGCAGCCTCAAGGGCCAGGACGGTGAAGAGCTGAGCGAGCTCAAGAACATCATACTGCCGGTGCGTATCGGCGGCAGCTACCAGCAGCCGAAATACAGCCTGGATCTGCAGCAGATATTCGATCTCTATCTGCGCGACAAGGCCGACAAGGAAGCCGAGCGGGTCAAGCGCAAGCTCAACGAAAAGCTGGGTGAGAAACTGGGCGACAAGCTCGGAGACAAGCTACCCGGCCTGCTGGACAAGCTGGGGCTGTAACCGGCCGATAACTGCCGTCGCTTTGCCTGGGCTCACGCCAGTGAGCCTATTATTGGCTAAAAGCGACGGTTTATCTGATTGCTCCCTCTTTCTGATGTCTTCCTTTCAGCCTTCCCTTTGTGAATCACCAGCGAGCGTCCTGCTGTATGGTTGTTTTTACTCTGTCACTTGCTCAGAATATTCGATAACCGGTTGAGAAATTGCTGTTCGTGATAGGGCAACAGGGGAAATCATCAAGAATGAATCAAGGGAGCATCCAGTGAACAATAAAAAGCAACCCAGTGTGCTGCTAGTCTGCATGGGCAACATCTGTCGTTCGCCTACTGCCGAGGCGGTGTTACGCCAGCAGGCGACTCGGGCCGGGGTGGAGATGATCATCGACTCGGCGGGCACCCTTGGTTATCACAGCGGGTCGGCACCCGACAGTCGGGCCCGTGCGGCGGGTGAGGCGAGGGGATATGACTTCAGCGGCATGCGGGCGCGCCAGGTGCGGGTAGAGGATTTTGAGCGCTTCGATCTGGTGCTGGCGGCAGATCAGGACAACCTGCAGGATCTGCAGCGGTTGTGTCCTGCGGAGCATCAACACAAACTCAGGTTGTTGCTGAGTTATGCGGACGTGTTGGAGCAGGAAGTGCCGGATCCCTATTACGGCGGCGATCAGGGGTTTGAACGGGTATTGGATTTGATTGAATCGGCCTGCGAGGG